>JACWAG010000180.1 GCA_014874425.1 Syntrophaceae bacterium
CCACATCTTCCACCTTGATGGTGGGCTTGGTCTTCAAATCCTCAAGTTCGGGTATCTTGCGAAGCGAAAGGAACACATAGATCATGTCTCCGGCATTCTTTGGGTTGTAAGCGAAGCCAACCTTTCCAATAGGGATCAATACCGGATCATACGCTGTAACTTTCCCTGAATCTCTCATCAATGGTTCCGGGTTCTTGTTCCGTTTGCTCTTTTTGAGCGGGGCCGGGTATAGCGCTACGACGCCTTTAACGCCTTTTCTGTATATGTAGAGATAACCATCAACATTGCTCTCGAATCTCAATTTATATTGATCACCCTTTTTAAAGGGGGTCCCGAAGTTTTCGGGCTCAGAAAAATCCTTGGTGCCCTTTGACTTGATCATTATCTGACTACTGACACCAATAATCGGATAAGGAATTACCAGTTTGTCTCCCGGACTAATACTGTTTGCCGAGGCCAGCTTGTTATATGTGGCAAGTCCACTGGCCTGTGAGGCGTTACCCATCATGCTTTCGGCAATCCCGTCCAGCGTCTCGCCCTCTTTAACCGTGACGGTTATCGTGTCCTGATCATTGCCGTCCTTTTTCGGGCTTTGAAGCTCTGACCACGGAAAAGTTTTAAAATATTCACTTTTCATGGTTAGAGGAGGTTTGACTTCTTCAATGGGTGGCAAGGGCGGCGGTTCATCCTTCTTCTGGAAGTAGGCGCACCCCGAGAAGAGAACAAATACATTTAGAATTGCAAACAACGAGAGGAATCGCTTCATGAAATCCTCCTGAAAAAGGTGACCGACTTCGTAATCTATTTCGGCTCACGGGCCAAATCGCCATCCGGTCTAATCATTCGGGCTCCCAATCTAGCCGGGGCTTGTTGTAGACTTTCCTGAGGCGTCCGCCACTTTGATATCACCGCGTGGACCTGATTTCTTGTTCCCTGAGGCACATAGGCCAAGAGCCTGTATGTCATGCCCTCAACAGGCAGCGCCAAAACAGACGTTTTTACCGCCTGCCATTCAGGGGCCGCAATCAACGTCACCTGAACCCCGGCGGCGGCAATTAGAAACCCCGTCACAACGCCCATGGCTGCGCCAAAAACGCGATCAAGCCAACCCAGACGCGTAAAATCCAAAATTGCTTCCAGCACACGCCTAATGACCACAAAAACTACCTGCGCCAAAACGAAAACAAGCGCCATGGAAATTATGATCGAGATCTGTGGGTTAAGAGACGATATCTTACCAAGCTGATTTTGAACCACTGGATAATAGCTGGTGGCAGCCCAGACTCCCACCGCAAGGCCCGTAAGAGCTGTTAGGGACCTGACAAACCCCTTCCAGAAACCAAGAATGAAGGTGATCAGTATAGTAGCCAGAATAAATATATCTATCGGATTACTAGCTTCTATAAAACTCATATAATTACTCACAGGGCTGAATTACAAAGCAGTAACAGCAAAAATTCAGCCATCAACAAGAAAACAAAAACACTCTGTTGAATTTGGCGTCGAACAATGGTTGAAGAGCAACTAGCTTACTTCATAACCAAATCTATTTGTATCCGCCATCCCTTCTATTATGATATTATTAATTTGTCAATAATAATCAGTACGTCATTCAATAACCTAATATATTATGTTAATTAAATTACGAATATGAGTTCAACCAATTTCTTAACACATTTCTACCATCCCGGACGAGTGCCCCTAACTGAGCCCCCGCGTTGATTGACGGATGCGGCGTTGGGTTCGGGGACCGGCAGATCAGGATTCAAACCAGCCTGACCTGTCAAGCTCGCGATCTTCTGACTGATAATCTCCCTAGCCTTTTGGTCATCAGTAAGGTTAAGGGCCAACTTATAGTCTTCAGCCGCGTGAATGTTGTCGTGTTTGGCCAAGTAAACTAGAGCGCGGTTCTCGTAGAATGAAGGATTTGATGGATCGATCGAGATGGCCTTTGAGTAATCTTCCAATGCGCGATCGAGATCACCTGTTTCATGAAACACCAGGCCAAGATTGTTGTAGCATATCGCATCACTGGGATTCATTTCTATCGCCTTGCGATAGTCATCCACCGCTTTGTCCGCTTTCTTCAATTTGTAATACGTGTCACCACGAACTCTGTATATTTCCGCTTGACCTGGCCCGATTTCCACAGCGTGATTAAAATCGTCCAGAGCTTTTTGATACTGACCCAACCTATAATATGTCAAACCACGGTCTCTAAGTATCTGCAAATTATTAGGATCAAGCTTGAGGCCTGTTGCCCAGATTGCCAAGGCATGTTTTGCGTTTCCTAGCCTGTAATCTTCAAGTCCCTGATTGTAAAGCTCAGAGACATACGAATTTCTCAGGCGATCAATTCTTTTGTCGATATCCCCTGTTTCGCCCTTTTTGGCCAACGTTGTCCGTAATTTCAGATATACATCCAGCGCTTTCCCGTAGTCTTTATTTGCTTCATAGACCTCACCCAACGCTTTCTGGGCAACAATACCGTTCTTGTTCATCGCTATCGCGTCCTTGAGGTTCTTGACGGCTTTGTCAAAATCTCCCTTTTCCTTGTATATCAAACCCAGTGTGGCAAAAACGGCTGCGTCCTTTTTCCTCTGGCGCGCCAGTGATTCGAGATCTTCGAGAGCCTGGTCGTAATCTCCTTTGCGGAAACGCGCTATCCCTCGATTAATCTGGGCAGCGTAATAGTCTGGCTTGATCTCCAGGGCCCGGGTATAATTCTGGATTGCCTTTTCATAATTTCCCTTACGCTTGTAGGCCACTCCTAAATTATTGTACGCGTAGTGATCCACCGGATCTATTTTTACGGCCTTGGAAAAAAGGTTGATCGCATCGTCCAGTCTGTCCTGGGCAAGAGCTTCAACGCCCCTGTTGTAAAATTCCACAGCCTCTTCCTGTGCGTAAACGTCTCCATAAGCCACAAATAACCCAATTAAAACCGCTAAATACATTGCCTTTCTCATACCTTTTAAAAACCTCTTAAATTTAAGATATTTCCCAAAGTCTTTTCTTATCAAGTGAGGCGTTCATTGGGGCTCAAATAGAAACAGCCTTTAATCCAATATCTAACTCTTAACATTAATGATTACATAATTATGCCGTTAAAACAACATTATATCTTGGCTAGATTATATTTTTAGTAATATTCAGTGTTAACCTTCAACAATAAATATTTTTACTTGACAAGCTATAAACCACATGTTAAAGCCGCATGTCATTCAAGCCCTATAATGGGCTGAATTAAAACGCCTTCATTTTAGCCTCACTCTTGAACGGCTACTTGAAGGGCGTTAAAAAAGGAGGATCAGGTATGGCGCTGAGAGTTGTCGCTATCTTTGCGTTTCTCACCACGCTCTTCTTCTCAATCTCAATAATTCCAGGAATCGCAGGCGGTCCACCAATTGAGGTTGCTCCCGTTTGCGCTCCTATGCCACAGCCTTGCGCTCCCCCAGCATGTGGCCCCATGGGACCACCGTCTCCCTTCGGAATCTGCGGCGCTGTGCTAGGCGCATGTACCAACATCTGCGGCGCTGTAATTGGCATCCCATCGGCCGTAATGGCGGGGATCCTAGCTCCAGCTCCAAAACGTCCTTCATGCAGGCCCAATTTCTGTGCCCCTCCATGCCCTCCTCCATGTGCTCCGCCCACTTGCGGGCCGCCTACATGTGGATCAATGGCGCCTTGCGGGCCGCCCATGTGCGCTCCTCCGGCGTGTGTTCCTACTGGGATTACCAAATGTAAGCCGCCACGCCGAACTTTCATGCGGTACGGGGCCGTCTCTAACCCCTCATTGCCATACCCCATGATGATGGCAATGCCTGTGACGGCCTCAAAAGACCTCAAACAGGACCTTCCTGGAGGACTGAAGATCTTAGCCAGTGTCATGGAAATTCCTTTAAACCTCATATCGGGAAGCCTGGTTTCCACTCAGCCCAACGTTGTCATGGGCCCAGTAGCCACATCCCGAGAAGGTCAAACGCTTACCGGACAATACTGGTAGACATCTTAGCGGCAACTTGCGCTTATGAAGCAAGAGTCTAATCTTTCATTCAACCATTAACCGTTTGGTTTTCCTTTACGAAACACAAAGTGAAAATTACCGAAAATCATTATTCCTTAATAATATTAACAATCTCTTCATAAACCCCACATGGAGGCCCGGCCAGGCCTTCATTAACCAAACAATTTTCCTCCTTATCTTTGGGGACGATCATTTCGTCCCCACTTTTTTTGACCCACTTCCAAATATAAGGTTCTGGCCTTCCAGCTTCCGTCGACTGAAAATATCTTGTATTTTATTTTCCCGATCCTTAAAATTGCAATAATTCGACAGTCAGAAGCCACTGTTTCTTACTTTTTCGAGACATGTCGCCCCACAAGGGGAATTTAATGAGTTTTGGATATGAAAAGTTGGGAAACTTAAAATCATGCGACTCGGACACACATCCGTCTGATTCAGATCAGTTGAACCCTTCGGAAACGCGCCCTCCCCTGAACCATGACCCTCAAGAACAAGTCGATTACAAGACCCTTTACGAAAACACCAAAGCCCTCGGAGAACTCTATTTAGGCCTCTTAAAAGCCTCCAATGATTCCATCGTGATTTACGATACTAAAGGACATGTGAAATTCGTCAATAACGGATTCACAAAAATATTTGGCTGGACGATCCAAGAACTGTCAGGACGTCGTGTCCCTTTTGTGCCGGAATCCGAGGCCACTTTAACTATAGCCACAATAAATCGGCTTTACCAGGGCGGAGAGCCTTCGGTTACTTTTGACACCAAGAGGCTCACTAAGTCTGGCGAGTTGCTGGACGTCAATATTAGCGCGTCCTGTTACCGTGACGCTCATGGTGAGATCGCCGGAATGTTGGTAATTCTGCGCGATGTCACAGACCAAAAGCAGGTGATAGATGCTTTAAAATCATCTGAAGAAAAATACAGACTTGTTATCGAACATGCCAAAGAAGCTATTCTCGTGGCCCAGGACGGGATCATTAAATTCGTAAATCCGTATGCCGGTCAAATTGCCGAAACTCCCTTAAATGAAATTGTCGGAAAACCCTTCATTAACTTTGTCCACCCCCATGACAGACAAAAGACTTTCGAAAACTATGTGGAGAGACTTCAAGGCAATATGATGCCGGAGCGTTATCGTATAAGGATTCTGACCGCTTCGGGGAAAACAAAATGGGGCGAGATATACGGTCACTCTGTCCAGTGGGAAGGTCGAACAGCCGATCTTGTATTTATAACAGACATTACCGAGCGTGAGTATTCGGAAAACGCGTTGCGTCAATCGGAGGAAAATTATCGGGCAATATTCAATGCTGTTGAAGACGCTATTTTCATCCACGAGCCTCAAACCGGCGCCATCCTGGATCTCAACGAGCGATTTACAGAGCTGTATGGCTATGCAAAAGAACAAGGAATAGGCGCTGATATTTCACTATTTAGCGTGGAAGATGAGGGCTTTGAACCGGAAAGAGCGTTGAAGAGAATTCGTCGAGCAGCACAAGGACATCCACAGTCCTTTGAATGGCGCGCTAGAGCTAAAGATGGTCGCTCTTTTTGGGTGGATGTTAATTTGCGCCAAGTGACATTGGACGGGCAGGATCGGGTCCTTGCACTGGTGAGAGACATAACAGACAGAAAAAAGACTGAAGAGCTACTCTTGCAGAGTGAGCTTTTAAAGGCGGTAGCTGAACTGGCGACTGGGGTCGCACACAATTTCAACAACGTGTTACAAAGAATTCTTGTTAGTAGCCAGTCTGCCTTGATTAAGCTTGATCAGGGAGACCCTTCGGCGACGCGCCCCTTTCTTATGGAGATCGCGCAAAATTCAAGGAACGGCTCTGAAACAGTGAAAAGGCTCCAGAGTTTTGCCCAACTTCGCTCAGATGTAACATCAGAGACAGATCAAATATTTGATCTCACTAAAGCTGTCAGAGACGCGCTGGAAATGAGCGAACTCTTGTGGCGCACGCTTGCCGTTAAAAATGGGGTTTCCATATCAATTGAGGCCGATATCACCGATGAGGTAATGGTTTCGGGGATATCAAACGACATGTTCGAAGTCACATTGAGCTTGATGAGAAATTCGATAGACGCCGTCTCCAATGGTGGGAGAATAGGAGTTAGGACATTTCCTCGGGATGATTACGCGATCCTCGAAGTTGAAGATGACGGCACAGGTATTTCTCCTGAAAACCTTTCAAAGATATTCGATCCATTCTTTACTACAAAGGGGCTACAAAGCACGGGAATGGGACTTGCCAGCGTTTATGGGATTGTCGCCAGCCATGGTGGCTCCATATCAGTTGACAGCGAGATTGGTTTCGGGTCTACATTTACAATTGTCTTACCACTAGCCACTGTTGAAAAGGATGATAGCCGATACGGCGTGACTTCTGATCTTTCCGAATCACCCATGCGTTTTCTGGTAATCGACGATGATGAAACGTTGTTGTCTCTTTTCCAAGAGGCTTTGACTTCTTTGGGTCAATTTGTAAAGACCGCATCTTCCGGAAAAGCGGCGCTCCGCATTCTTAATGAAGAAGACTTTGACGTCATAACGTGCGACCTTGGAATGCCTCACATGAACGGTTGGGAAGTTGGCAGGAGGGTTGTCAGCCTCTTTAAGACAAGGCAAAAGGCCAAACCACCACTAATTCTTCTTACAGGATGGGGTGGACAGACTTCTGAGCGGGAAAAAATGCTGGAATCCGGCATTGACTTAGTGATCGAGAAGCCTGTCGATATTACAGAGTTAATTGGAAAAGCTTCCGAGCTTGCCAAGAAACATGATTCAGCCCTCTAGAAATAACAGACAATATCTCAACGTATTCTATATCTCTCCAGAATTCCTCCTATGAGTGAATACAAAGCGGGGGTCAACTTTAGAACGTCTTGACAACGTCAAACGCGTGATCATCTGTTTATTGAATCAGGGGAAGATGATTCAAGGAAACTTCAACCCCATCACTTTGAAAGGAGGGTATTAGAAAATGCGTAGCCTCATTCCCTGGAGATGGAAAGAAGGTCGGAGCGTTCCAGAAAATGCGCTGACTGAATTCAGAAAAGAGGTTGATGACCTGTTCAACCAGTTTTTTGGGAACGCTGGATGGTTACCCGGAACATCCTTTAGCAGGGGCTTCACGCCTGCTTTTGATGTTTCAGAGACCGACGAAGAAATACTGATAAAAGCTGAATTGCCCGGGGTAGACCCAAAAGATATTGAGGTAGACCTCTCGGGAACAACCCTGACAGTCAAGGGTGAGAAAAAGGAAGAACAAGAAGAGAAAACTGAGAATGTGCACCGAATTGAACGGTCTTTTGGATGTTTTTCACGTTCAGTGACCCTGCCTTGCGAGGTCAAGGAAGACCAGGTCGAGGCTAACTTCAAAAACGGCGTATTGAACTTGAAATTGCCTAAGGCCGAATCAGGCAAAAAACGCTCGATAAAAATTGACGTAAAGTAGACTATTGAGGGACGAGAGCGAGGCTCTCTCCCCTCTAAATAAAATGAATTGATTGGCCCAAAACAAAAAAGACGGACAATTTGGTCGTCGTATAAAATGTGGAGGTTCAAACATGACAATTTGGGAAATTAACAGGGACCCTTGGTTGGGTGAGTTTGTGCGACTCCAGAAAAACATGAACAATCTTTTTTCAACTCTCAACGAAAACGCTCCATCGTCAGAGTTGTTTTTGAAAAGGGGGCGTTTGTTTCCCCCTATTAACGTGCTAAAGGATGATGGTAATTACAAGATTCTGGCTGAAATCCCTGGTGTAAAAGCTGACGAGATAGAATTGAGCGTTCAGGGAGAAACTCTGACTATTAAGGGCGAAAGAAAACCAGAGATTCTGGGCGACAACGTTAGCTATCATCGACGTGAACGGTCTCATGGCTCTTTTCAGCGTAGCATCAGTCTGCCTGAAAAAGTTGATTCCGATAAAATAGGCGCTAATTACAAGAATGGGGTCCTGACGATTACCCTGCCATTGGATAAAGCGTCAGGTCCTCGCAGGATATCTGTTTCTACCGAATAACCAACATAAATCGGAGGGAAACTAACATGGCAAATCAGGAAATACAAGTTGTTGATAAAAAGGAACTTTCTCCGGAGAGCGCTGAGATTACACGTAACGGGGTATATTTCACTCCAGCGGTAGACATTTTTGAGAATTCGAATGAACTGACCGTCGTGGTTGACATGCCGGGAATCAATTCAGAAGATGTCGAAGTTGATCTAAGGGAAAACATTCTGACTATAATCGGTGACACCAAGGCTGAAGAATTTCAGGGCCAGGAACTGCTTACCGAATATAGGACAGGAGGATATTACAGAACGTTCAGGGTAAATAATTTAATCGATCACGCAAAAATTGCCGCTTCAATGAGCGATGGCGTGCTTACCCTAAAGCTGCCGAAGTCGGAGAAAGCTGTCCCGAGGAAGATACCCGTGGCCTGTGATTAGATTTTATTGTGGGCTGGGGAAAGTTAAAACAATATAGTTTCAATGTAGCGTTTACATTGTAAAGAAAGTCATAGGATGCAAATTATCTGGACAGCTACGGAATGAGGTTTCGATATGCCGACATTCCGGAACTATTTTAAAGGATCTGCCCTGTGGGGTCAGGGAGGCCTGACCCCAACAAAAATCCCTATAAGCTTTATTTCTTGTTTTCCAGTTTAGATTTTAGCAACTGCCCCAAAGTGCCAAAGGATTTCCGGGATCTGCCGTCGACAAGATATTCTTTGGCCTGATTGAGTTCGTCGGCGTGTTCCAGGGCTTTCAGGCTTAGCCCAATCCTTCGGATTTCCGGTTCAACAGATATGACTTTTACGGTAATTTTGGATCCGATGGGGTATTTCTTTCTTAGTTCTCTCGGGCTAAAATCGCCAATTTCGACATTTCTCAATAATCCGGTTTTCCCACCTATAAGATTGACAAATAGTCCATAGTCCTTGATGGCCTCGACCTCTCCAGTTGTGACCATTCCTTCGACAATCTCCACATTCGGTTCTTCAGAACCCATTGGTTGAACCTCGGGGATCAGTTCGAGGCTTAACCTTTTTTCATCCCTATTCACAGAGATGATCCGAATCTTGATCAATTCCCCTGGATTGACTACTTCCCGGGGATGATTGATCCTACGCCCTTTACCAAGGTTCGATATGTGGACCAGCCCCTCAATGCCCGGCTCCAATTCAACAAATGCTCCAAAGTTGGTGAGCCTTGTCACTACTCCTGACGTCTCAAGGCCGTCGTGGAAACGTGAACTAATGGAATCCCAGGGGTTCTCCTGAACCTGTTTGAGACTCAGGGTAATACGATTCTTCTCCCAATCAAGCCCAGTTATCTTGACAGAAATCTCATCACCTACCGACATGACATCCGACACTGATTCAACTCGACTCCAGGCCAGCTCAGACATGGGAACAAGCCCTTCCGGTCCGCCAATATCAACAAACGCCCCAAACGGAGCTAGTTTGCGAACTATGCCACTAATAACATCCCCTTCGGCAAGAGTTTGCTTGAGCTGGTTGATTTTATGGCGGCGTTCCTCTTCCAGAATTTCTCGCCTGGAGAGAACCAAATTGCGTCCGCGATCCGAAAAGTCGGTGATCTTAAAAAAGAACTTTTTACCAATATAGCTTTCCGGTAATCCGCCCGAACTAATATCAACTTGAGAATACGGGCAAAACGCGTTTCGGCCGAATACGGTCACACTGTAACCGCCTTTTCTCTCTTCTGTTACCAAGCCCTCAACCGGAATCCCACTTTTGTATGCCTCTCTGACGGCATCTTCTGAAGCCGCATGTGTCATTTTAACACTTAGGAGCACATCCCCGTCTCGCTGAGCGATAACATAAGCGGTAATTGGATCTCCGACTTTGAGATCAAGACGCTTCTCGGAATCTCGAAGCTCCTCCTTGGAAATCGCGCCCTCGCTCTTTCCTCCTATATCCACAAAAACCCATTCATCGCCAATAGAGACTATTTTCCCATCGATCTTGCCGTCATGTTTAATACTTTCATGATCAGTTCGATTAGAAGCCTCAAATAACGCGGCGAAATCCTCCTCCAGGTCATCGGGCGCATTGTGCTTGTTTAGTTCTTGGTCTTTATTTTGAGCCATTTGAGTGAAAAAGCCTTTCCCCGTATCTTATAACTTTGAATGTTTACCCTTTTTTCCTCTTCCTTGCAAGCATGCTGAGATGATGGTAAACTTGCATAAACCCACGCCGATTTTTTCGGACTATTTATCCGAATTCACAGTTTGATAATGAGATCCAAAACTAGAGGTCCAGCCCTTTTTCACAATCCTTTATCGGTTTGCTGAACCAAGCAGGCGCCTTTAGTATCACAGCCAAGAAAAAATGAGGCCTTCATGGCATTTCTCAGACGGAACGAAATAGGATGGAATGAGAGATTCAGACGATGTGTTTACTTCTTCCTGCGTGACGAACTCGACGGGCTCTTAATATCTGAAGGCCTTATAAAATCGTATAAGGCTTTCAGGGATTCAGGAGAAGAATATCCCTTTGTTGAGATGCGAGAACTCAAGCCTAGAGCGCGCGTTGTTGGTCAGGAGTACTCAAAGCACTCGCACTTCATACTTATTTTTAATGAAGGAACCATACCCAATACAGTAAAGACTTATATCCGTTTCTTCGACTCTAATAAAATAACAAAAGAAAACCTCGTTAATCTGGCGATTTTTGATCTCAAGGAACTTTTTAACCAAAAGATGCGATTTTTTGAAGACACAGCATTCCCCATCTTGCTTCGTGAACTGCTCAAGTCGGACTACGCGGTCATGATGCAACAGGACCCTACTATAAAGGCAAGATACAGATATGGGCTAACACATTTTCACGTAAGAGTGGACTGGCCGGTGGCCCAAGCAGCCGAAGATCTCGCTAAGTATCTGAGGTATATTTCCAAGGACCTGTACGAAAAGGGTGAAAAAGTCGGAGAGGTTATCCAGCAAAAGCTTTATGAATATTACGGCTTTCACTACACTGTTGGCGGGCGGCGCACAGCGGCCCTCGTCGCCGCTCGTTTTCTTGCAAGGTTCCATTTTATATCGACTGTTTACATTTGTTCTGCTGAGTCACGGACCCTATTCAGGCTGGCTGAACAGGGTATTTTCAAATATGTCTTGATAAGGCTGAGCAATGAAGAAATAAGAGACGTCGCTCAAGAAGCCAAAATGGACGAGAAAGATTTTGTGAACGGTTACCTGATTGATCGAACAGAAAAATATGGCGTAGGGATTTTTCTGGTGTCGTACGAATACAACGAACACTCAACCCCACCCCCAGATTGTAAAATCAGGGAACTCAATCCCGATTATCAATGGCTGAATGTGGACCTACAGTTGCTGGTACCCCCACCCTGCCGCGGTGATGTCAGACCGATACATCTGTCGCGCGTTTATTCCTGATCTGCAGCGGAAATTAGTCTATGATCAGTCTATCTCCATTCCCGTGGTAGTCATGGTCATCTTACCGTGCTTGACCCCACGGGTGGATATTAGTAACTCGCATGTTTTCCTCACCTGTTCGGATTCACCCCTCAATATGAGGACCTCGAGACAGTTATGAGCGTCCAGATGAACATGCAGCGCCGAAATAATCAGGTTGTGGGTCCTGTGTTGGATCTCCGTCAGTTTTTGCGCCAGGTCACTCTGTTCATGATTGTAGACAACTGTAGCCGTACCTACGACTTCGTGGCCGGGTTCGCTCCACTGGTCTTCTACCAGACGATCTCGAATCAGGTCTCTAATGGCTTCGGATCGATTCGTGTATCCTTTTTTGTTTATCAGATCATCGAACTTTTCGAGTAAATCATCCGGTATCGACACGCCAAACCTAACAAGCTCAGGCATGAATAATTCCCTTTTCTTTGATCCAGTCTATTTGGAAGAGTTATACTATATGACTAATTATAACACGAACCATCCAGTTTGCAAAAAGAGAAACTGTTTTGTTAAAAGATAACATTAAAGAGTCAAGGTATTTTCCTAGAGATAAAGGCGGATCAATAGTTGAGGCGCTGATAATTCTGCAAGGTTTATGAAATAATTTTTAATCGATGGAATTGTAGGGCGCCAACACGTTGTTTTTCTCAATGTTGTCAACAATACACTTGGCCCAGTTGTCCGTGACAGTGTAAACCATTTCCAAGCCCTGACGGGAGGATTGGATTATCCCCCGGGTTTTCAAATGAATTAAGTGCTGTGAAACTGTAGCTTGGTGAAGGCCAAGACATTCCTGCATGTTCTTTACGTTGCATCCGCCGACTTTGAGGAGCCCGTAGACTATCTTCAATCGGATGGGATGTCCAAGAGCCTTGAAAATCTCAGCTTCTCTGGTAAATTCCATCCTCTTGATCAGGTCGAAAATCTCATCCTTGCTCTTCTGATCCTCTCCGCTGCTGTCAAAAGGATAGTCGTGACCTGAAAAATCTGCGCTAACCGTACGATCAAGATCCTCTTGTGCTGCATGCTCGTTCGCGTAACCCATATCAAACACCTTAACTATGGCCCTATTTCTGAGAATTATTATGATGCGCCTTATTCGATCCCCTGTCCACGGGGGAACATCCTGCCGACATTCATGTCGACACGCCCATTTTTGGAAGAAGCCAGCGATTAAGAACAAACCACCCAACAATTACAGCGATAATAAGAGCAAGTTCCATTTACAAGACCTTTTTCAATGAGTTATGCGATCTTTGGTCCATTTCGGGTCATCTAAAAGCAACAGCCCAAAAGAATCTCAAACAGGCTTTCGCCGCTCTCATATATATATATCTGTATATAACATTTATGTCAAGGAACTTTTCCACGGCCGTTAAAATGAGGCTGTCTCAACTTCAAAAAGATATTCTTATCCGAAAGCTTTACGCTCATTATCCTCAAATATAGAAACTTTTCCGTATTCTCCATCATAACCAGCGTCAATCCGAACCTGCTCAGCCCTTACCCGTCTTAACGCTTCCACGAATATTGGAGGCGCGCATGTTTCAACTACGTCTAGCGGCAATGACCATAGTATGTCCAACTCTGGGCCAAGGTCCCTAATCAATCGATAGTGGAGGTCTTTGGCCTTCTTCGCCTGGACACCACAACCAAGGCAATCCGCCACAATCTCAATCAAAGGCAGCATTCTCCAGTAATAACCAGCCTTGGGCGGAATGTGGCCATAAGGCCTGTCTGCTAGCTGATTCACCCTGTTCATTACCCCAACGGTTATAGCGTGACCGCAGACCGGGCATTTACCTCCTAAGGCCTCTGTTTTCTCAGGATCTAGGCGAATCCCGCACTTTCGGTGCCCATCCATGTGATATTTACCCTCTTCGGGAAAAAATTCTATTGTTCCAACAAATCCCGAGGCGCCACTTTTAACCCGTCTGTCTTCCATTATAGATTGTCTTGGTCCAAGGAAATTCTCTGTATTCCTAGACCCGGCGCCACCGATGCGTAACGCTTCGCGTATGGATGGATATGAGGGCTGTCCTGAGAAAATGTTGACTTCCCGACCTAGGCGCGGCGGTGAATGAGTATCCGAATTGGAAATAAGCGTAAATCGGTCAAGTTCCGATACCCTGAAATTCATCTCTGGATCAGATGAAAGTCCTGTTTCCAGCGCGAGGACATGTTCCGTGAGGTCTTCAAAACATTCTTCCATGGAGTCAAAACCTGATTTGGAACCAAGCGCAGAGAACCAGGGGGTCCAGATATGCGCGGGAACGGCAAAAGATCGCTCTGAGGTCTCAAGAGCTATTTCCAGCAAGTCCCTACAATCAAGGCCTAGTATGGGTCTACCATCTGAATTGAGGTTTCCTCTTTTGCCAAGGCGCATGCAGAAATCATCCATGGTTTCCATGTCAGGCATGAAAATAAGATTGTGGGCTTTGCGTACTTTACCGTTTTTCTTGTAGATTGAACTTATCTCCACATTAAGAATGAACCTCATATCACTAGGCGCAAAACATGATGAATCAATTAACGGGCTTGGCGTTGATTCGGGTTTGAGGCCAAAAAGTCCATCTTCCCGTGGCTCCAACTTGTCATGTAACTCTTTACGCCACTCTGGATGGGTAAAGTCCCCGGTTGCCACCACATTGATTCCCTTCAGTGCAGCCCATTGTGACAATCCGTTCAAATCACAATCCTTTGAGGTCGCGCGAGAATATCTTGAATGCACGTGGAGATCAGCATAATAGATCATGGGTCTTCCTCAGTATTTTCAGAGAGTTGGGCACAGATGATTTCGTTCCCCAAATTGTCTCGGTATTTCAACCAGATGAGAATATGGGTCAAATTATCTTGACTTTTTTTGATCAGAATTCTAAAAATTATCGTTATCTTTGGCCCCTAACAAAAAACTAATAGACCGATTCTTTTTAAGGTCAAGCTGGCCAGAGACCAAGAGTGGACCCTCTTGATCATGAACGGGTCCTGTTTTGGAGGTTAACTAGTTTCCCATAAAAAGTTGGCCTAGTGTTGTTTTAGAAAAGGCTTTTGTCAAGATCCTTCGTTTATGAGGGACAAGAAAAATTTGTTGAGTTTAAATCCTCGAATTTGCTATTTTTTACAATTCATCTTAGACTTGTTTTAAAATAGCGGTTCAGGGGCCGTTGTCGGTGACGATAAATAGGAGATTGCAATGAACAAATCTGATCTCGTGAAAACCTTAGCAAAAGATACGGACCTCCCAATAAGGAAATCTGAAGAAATCGTTGATATGGTCTTCAACACCATGTCAGAGGCCCTGGAACGCGGTGATCGAATCGAGATTAGAGGTTTCGGATCATTTGTGGTTAAGGAATATAAGGGTTATACGGGCAGAAATCCAAAAACAGGCGAACAGATAGTAGTCCAGAACAAAAGTTTGCCATTTTTCAAAGCTGGAAAAGAACTCAAAGAAAACATCAATAAGTGATGTACTCAGAGCATGGCCAAAGTCGTGTAACTGTGCTAAGTGGGGGAAAGGGGCCGATAACATAAAAGAAGGTTCCTTTGAAATCGAGTGAAAATATTTTTACGCCGCACGAGAAACCTCGCATCAGCCCATTCTTACTGGTCGCGCTTATTGTAATTCTATTTACGCTGACATTCGGGGCCGCTTGCTCGAACGCTTGGATTACTGAGCATGGCGCTGGTAGAGGAGGTTATGTTCTACCGCCCAATCTGATCAAAGACGGGATTTCTTTTGCGGGTAGTAAAGTCCCAGTTGAGCGTCCAGGAGTTCATGAGCGAATTGTCGAACAACTGAATTACCTCCTGATGGATAGGCGCGCGTCGGTAACTGAATGGTTCAATCGTTTTGTAGCGTATGGGCCTATCCTTACCAGCGCCTTGAAGAAGAACAATGTGCCGGTGGATCTGGTATACTTGTCAATCCTCTTGAGTGAGTTAGACCCCAACCATAAGACCCGTTCCGGCGGAATTGGCTGGTGGGCGCTTGGGCCGTCCAGAGAGGGCTCTACCAAGAACATTGTTCCGTGGGTTTCAACAACCGAATGGGATGACCGACGTGACCCTGAAATCTCCACTTATATTGCCGCTCAATTTTTTCAGACGCTCCGGAAAAGGGAACCCAAATATGACTGGCTGCTCATCGTTTCCACTTTTCTTGACGGATCCGATAAGATAAGTCCTATCCTTAAGAAATCTCCTGGCTTTTCCTACTGGGACATCATTACCCCGCCATCATCTGACCTGTTGATACCCAGATTAATTGCCCTCAAAATCATACTCCAGAATAGAAACTTCTATTGCGTCAACATAACTCAGGACAAACCCCTCACCTTTGATGACCTTGGCAGGATCAAGCTGTCAAAGGACCTTCCTCTTAGTTTAGTCGCTAAATGGACAGGCGCTGTTCCCAGAAATATTTGGCGATTAAACACTGGCGTTGACATCATGGCCGGAGTCTTACCGAAAACGGAAAAACGCTCGCCAGATGGTTATCCACTGAGAACGCCTTTGGGGACTGGGGCAAAAGTCAAGAAATTGCTCGAGAATGAAGGATGCATAGCCAAGTAGCGGGCTACCGCTCCCATGGGCCTGCATATTCTAATTGTTTGTTTGCGGCTTTTTGCTTATAACAAACAACGTCCCTCTCATATAAATCTAGGCCGGAAAAACTCCGACGTGCAACCACGGGCATATGTATAAATTCCTCGAAAAATATCTCAAGATCTATCCTCACGAAATCACAAAGTTCGTTTGGATATCAGGAATATTCTTCGTCATATTCCTTGGTTTCGCATTTTTTAGAAATTATGTAGACGCTTCATTCCTTAAGAGGTACGGCCCTCAGTACATTCCATATATGTTGGCGATCAACGCTCTACTCACCTTTGTGGTCTTCGGGGCGGCAAACCGACTGAACCGCCTTTTCCTTGATCACACTATTCTGTCATGGCTCCTGATTTTTTGCGGCGTGTCCGTTCTGATCCTCTTTTTTATGGTGAAGGCTGACATTACACTCGCATACCCGATACTGTACCAGATCCTAAACCTGCTGGATTCAATACTTCTCGTGTATCTCTGGAACGTCGCAGGAGATCTATTCGACGCTAGGCAGGGTAAAAGGTTGTTTCCTTACGTCACAGCAGCGCAGGTGCTGGCAAGCACAGTTGGCAGTTTCGGCACTGGGCCTTTCACTGCTTTCGTCGGGCAGGATCCTACACTGATTCTATTCAGCGTTGTGTCTTTAGGAGTCGGTGTTTTCATGATGATTACCGGTCAAAAGTTTCTTGGAAAACTAGCCCCAAAATCAGCGGCCGTAAAGGCGCAGACTAAGAAGATCACTGAGGCGCCGGGATTGATAGCGCGATATCCTATTGTGAGATACCTCATAGTCACTGGGCTTATACCAAACATCCTATTACCTATCTTCTCATACCAATTCAGTGTAATTGCCAACCACACATTCGCCTCGGAGCAAGCCTTAATCACATTTCTTAGCGTGTTTCGTGGGCTTACAACATCGGTGTCTTTTGTGCTGCTGTTTTTTATGGGGCGTATATATCAATCCATGGGACTGACAAACGCTTCGCTGGTGCAACCTTTCAACTTCGCAGCGTTGTTTGGGGCCCTCACCATGTTTTTCAACATCTACGTCGCCGCTTACGGACAATTTACATCCCTGCTCATACAGAGGGCCGTAGCAGGTCCCATAAACAAGGTTTTTTTCAACGTCATCCCTTCTGAACTTATGTCCTGGGCCCGCACATTTATTCGCGGAACTGTGCTCAAGGTTGGCATGCTTACGGGTTCTCTGATCATGATCATCCTGAAGCCGGTGATGAATGCCGAGCAGTTTTCCATAATAGCTCTCGTTCTGGCGCTCTATTGGTTGTATGAGACCCTGGTTTTCCGGAAACATTACAGAAAAACACTCAAACAGGTGATAGTAGAAAAGGAAATTGATTTTGACCAGATTGAATCGGTCCGAGCAATGGACGGCGGCACGGCCACTGTTCAATTTGGGCCACTGTCGGTAGAAGAGCGTTCTACGAAGCTGGACCCTGATTTGTTGCATTTGGCGGCCCCAGATATTGACCCGGAGACAGCTCTCCGCCTGCTTTATGACGACAATTCCGCAACACGGGCCGAGGCGGCCCTTTCGTTCGCATGTTCGCGTGATGTACGAGCAGTAGGCAGGCTCGTCGAGTTACTTGGTGACATGGATGAGGAACCTCGAAAGGCGGCGATTGAGGCCTTGATGGCGTATAAAGAAGAAGTTTTACCGTTCCTCGAAGTATCACTTCTTAATGCGCCAATCCGCACCAAACAGGGGATCCTCGAGGTTATTCGTCTATCGGGTCTCAAAGACTTCGAAATGGTTCCGTTTCTAGGGCAGGAACTTGGCCTTGCCTATTCCAACCTTGTCGCAATACATGTGCTAAGCGCCATGCCCAAATCGTCAAGCGTGGATATGCTCAAAGAGTATCTTGAAGAACTTAACGATGAGACACTTAGCCTTATTTTTTATGCGTTGTGGGTATATCACGCTGACATGAGACTCATGTATCAGGCGTTGCAGTCAGAAACCGCATCTATAGCGGTGGAATTGGTGGAAAACTCAATCGAGAAGGAAACAGTTCCTTACCTTATCCCTTTGATAGAAGACATTCCTTTACATGAGAAAATTGAGCGGGGGCGTAAGCTCTTTCCACTGATCAGAAACGAAAACCCTGAGCGCATCCTAACCTTTCTTGCAAATTCTGACGACGCTCTTACCAAAATTCTTGCTTTGTTTGTCATTGCTGAGAATCAGCCTACAAAGCTTTTCATGCCTACGATAGAATCCCATAGGCATGACGAGAGTGAGGATGTGCTTCAGGTTGCTGATTACGCTTTGAAAAGGCTTAACAACGAGGTGGCTGAAATGCCGGACGTAATCGAGAGAATAAACCAGTTGAAACAATTTGGAATATTTGAAGGCATGGGTGTTAGAGAACTCGCGGCGATCTCCTCCGTCGTCAATGTGGAAAAATTTCAACCCGGCGATATAATGATAAGAGAAAATGAGCAGAATTCTTCGATTTATCTTGTTGTTACAGGAAAAATAGCTATTTACAAGGATTATGGGACATCTGAACAGATTGAAAAGGTTGTGCTTGGACCAGGCTCATTCTTAGGAGAATTGAGTCTATTTACCCGGCAGGCTCCGAACGCCACCTGTATCGCTGTGGAACCAACAGAAGCTTATGTTTTGAGACATAGTCAGTTCCAGGGTATAATGCGAATCTACCCACAGATAGGGATTAATCTGTGCGGGTTCTTCACATTGAAATTGAGGCAGTTGTCCTATTAACCGGACAACTTTAGGGTAAAGCATAAACCGCTTGCCGCAATAAAGAATCCCCAATTTACATTTTATGTGGGGAATTACTCTTTCAGATTCGAGACGACTCCAACTGGCAGCCCCAGTTCCCTCGCGAGCAGAACCCGTCGCAAAAGCCTCCTAGAATTTGAGACTGGGAAATCATCAATAAATTCAAGCTCTAGATTTGGGATCTCCTCTCTCATCCGCAGCCTGACAAATTTTGTTATTTCGTCCAAAAACTCCGGCGAGGGAGAATGTGAATTTTTCAACTTCAAGAACGCTTTGAAACAAATCTCAGACCCAAAACACTTTTTCGAGATAACACCAGCGTCACTGATCTCAGGGCGCCGCAAAAGTACACTTTCGATTTCCGGAGCGCCGGTTAATAATTGGCCAATATTGACGAGATGATCGACACGACCAAAATAATAGAAATAGCCGTCTTCATCTTTAAGCGCCAGATCACCCGTTAAGAACCAGCCATCTTTAAATCGCATGTAATTAGTGGGGTCTTTAGCCGACATCTCCAGAGCAAGGTTCGGAAAAGCAGGATTCAGGGCAAGCCGCCCCAGAGTCAGGATAGGTAGGGATTGGCCCTGCTCGTCTATAATTTCTGCACGAATTCCGGGAACTGGTTTGCCTATAGAGCCTATCTTTATTTGTTCTGAAGCGAAGTTTGCAAAACAAACCATCCCTGTCTCATCAGTCATCCAGACTTCGTGAGGTAACCTTTTGAATTTTTCCCGTGACCATTGGAAAAGTTCCGCTGTCAAAGGCTCTCCAATTGTAACCATATGCTGAAGATTGGAAAAATCGTATCCCTTAACTAAATCGTCTCCCTCCGCTTTAAATCTTTTGAGCTTAAGGGTGTCCGTGAACCATACCGATACCCCTAGTGTTTCCAGCGTCCAATACCAGGTCGACGCTGCAAAGGTGTCCCCTTGAATGACTGTAGCGCAACCACAAAGCAGTGGAGCAAAGATTCCATAGATAACACTAGCTACAGCGCCCGGGTTCGCGTCTGTCCATAAAACACTGTCAGACTTCAAGTCAAGCACGAATTTCCCGGTCACAAACGCGCCCATCATGTCTCTATGAGCGTGAGTTATCAACCTAAGCTCTCCGGAGGACTCCCAAACAAGAGTTTGATATAGCGGCTCTTCTATGGGCAAATCGACGTTGTCGAATGTCGGATCCATGTTAGGCAAGACATGGTGAAGATATATCTGGTCATCTTTAGGCTCACTTTCAGGTTCACCAGCGATAAAGATGGCTTCCACCCCATCCAAGCCGCTGATCATGGCCGCATCAGCCATGTCGTTGTGGATCAGGACCCCTCTGGGACGAACCAGGCTTAGCGCTGCATGGAGCTGTTCCTGGATTAGACAATCGCCAAGGTTGCAGAACCGGGCGCCGATTCTTGCGCAGGCAATCACCGCAATATGGACCTCCGGGCAGGGTTTGCAACAAATCAAGAGAGTATCACCACGACGAGTACCGTGTCGCAGCATTAGGTTCGCCATACGTGACGACTGATCTCTTAAGTCAGCGTAAGTCAGACGCTGAACTTCGCCGGCATATTCAAAGATAAGCGCTGTCCGGTCACACGAATTGCGGTCCGCGGCCCAACGGTCTACCGATTCTGAGACAATGTTCGAGAAACCGGAACTATAGCTTGGGAAAAGATCTTTAACAAAAGGCCACGAAAATCCACGATAAACCTCATAGTAAGATTTTAGGTTAGCCTCGGGATTCTCAGGTCTGAGCCTTGTCTTGATCATCTTCCTACTGAATAGTTTCCTTGAAGTTACAATGTTCAAGAGAGTCAGCAAGGTGTATCGCCCGATCGCCGGCGCCTCAAATTCGACGCCGTTCCCAATATCCACATCATATTTTAACGACATATAACCGTCGTATCCGTATCAAATTGATTTGATATGTCCTAGACCCAAATTCTGTGTTTGCGGTGCGTCTGCCTTAATCTTTGCAATATTTCTTCAGCCCGTCTAGTAGTCGGAATGGATATTCTCTCTCTTCTACCCTGAAACGCCAACATGCTAAGAACTTCCTTTACGGAATTAGCGAGGGCTCGACTATCATATCCACCTTCTAGCGAAAAGAACAATGGCGCTCCATTTCCTGCATCCGACAACTGAAGTACAATTTGAGTAAGGCTGCTGTAAGCCTTTTCAGTTAGTCTGGTGCGTCCCAGCGGGTCTCGCTCATGAGCGTCAAAACCGGCTGCTACCATGATGAATTGAGGCTTGAATTTTCTCACGATTGGATTGAGAGCGTTTTGGTAAACGCAAATTATATCTTCATCCTTAAGTTCTTTTGGGACCGGCACGTTAACGGTGAACCCCGCTCCTTCTCCCTCACCGGTCTCTTCCCAATCACCTGTATTGGGATACCAGCCCATATAATGACTCGAAAAATAGAGCGCCCGGCGATCTTTGTAAAAGAGTTCCTGAAGCGCGTTGCCGTGATGAATGTCCCAATCTATAATAAGTATCCGTTCGAGGCCATATCTTTCCATTGCGTATTTGGCCGCGATCCCGAGGTTATTGAAAATACAGAAGCCTCCAGCGCGATCAGCCAACGCATGATGCCCGGGTGGCCTAACAAGAGCAAAGCAGGCCCGCACTTGTTCCGCCATTAGAGCGTCTACTGCGGTTATACCGGCGCCGGCGGCCAACCAGGCCGCGAGGTAAGACTTGGCGCTGACAAACGTATCTGATGACAATGGTGTGAAATCTCTTTCCGCTGTGCTCATGATTAGGTCAATATAGGAGGGAGTATGGGCCATCTGGATTTGTTCAAGCGTGGCAAGCCTGGGTTCTATTTGAATAAGCCGATCCCCAAAGTCTTTAGCGAGCATTCTGTAGACGCTTCGCAAACGACTGGGGCTCTCAGGATGCACAAGTCCGGGCTTATGTTCCAGGTACCTAGCGTCACGAATTACTCCGACCTTTAGAGTCAAATTAGTTGGGCCTCGATGCGGAAAGAATAAATTGTCCAGCAATGAAAATTAGCGCTAATCGTGGCAACTTGGCAAGTGTTTTGGTGTTTCCGTCAAAAGAAGGTCTGGAGCCTAACCGGCTTCCCAATAGAAAAGCCGGTTAGGCGACCACATGGAACTGCTGAATCTAAAAATTAATCAGATACTTACACGATCGCTCACCAGGTGCGCTACAATTGTTGGGTCTGCAAGCGTTGTGGTGTCACCAAGGTCTTCGACTGTTCCAGCCGCGATCTTCTTTAGTAAACGACGCATAATTTTGCCACTTCTTGTCTTGGGTAATCCGTCTGCCCATTGGATAGCGTCCGGTGAAGCAATGGGCCCGATCTGCGTTCGAACTAGCTTAATCAGTTCCTTCTTCAATTCATCGGTCTTTTCCACGCCTGTGTTCACCGTAACAAAAGCGTAAATACCCTGCCCCTTGATTTCATGCGGGAAGCCTACAACTGCGGCTTCTGCGACTTTCGGGTGAAGCACTAGCGCAGACTCAACCTCCGCTGTCCCAAGCCTATGACCCGAAACGTTAAGCACGTCGTCAATTCTTCCAGTAATCCAGAAGAAGCCATCCTCATCCTTCTTGGCCCCGTCACCAGTAAAATACATTCCCGGGATCCTGGAAAAATAGGTGTCGACGAAGCGATCATGATCGCCATAAACCGTTCTGGCCATGCCAGGCCACGGTTTTCTGATGAACAGAGCGCCTTCCTGGTTGGGCACTGTAACCTCTTCGCCCGTTTCCGGGTCCAGAATCACGGGATCTATACCGAAGAACGGGAACGAGCACGACCCAGGCTTGATTGGAGCTACTCCAGGTAATGGAGTCATCATGTGCCCACCTGTTTCGGTCTGCCACCACGTGTCCACAATTGGGCACCAGTCACGGCCAACATGGTGGAAGTACCATCGCCACGCTTCTGGGTTGATCGGTTCCCCGACCGTCCCGAGA
>JACWAG010000181.1 GCA_014874425.1 Syntrophaceae bacterium
GACTAACACGGTGTCGTCATTTAATTTGTACACACCCGCGTCCTCTGAACCGCCAATTCCGGTCAGCACATTCGGGTCTACAGGTATAGACAACCCACAAAGGGCCTTACTCAGGTCTCCCGGACCTATTTTTGCCGCTCAGCCGGATGTTTTGGCAAGGCTGGTGAGTCGAATGTTCGTCTCGTTCATAAAGTCCTCATTAGCGCTGATGTTTATTCCTGTCGAGGGCACAATCAAAAGATAGGTTGAAAGCGCCCTTTTAACCAAGTATAGGGCATTCCGATGTATTGTATAGACAAAAAGTGGGATAAAAAATATTTGATTGAGACTGGATCAAATTTTTGATTGGTATGTCCAAAAACATAGTAATTGGGAATGATTGGTGTAATGAAGATGTAATCCCATTTGATTTCTTTATTGGAACAAGAACTTTTAGTTTGACATGGTTTAATTTATTTGGTAAAATAAAGTATGGGGTTATAGCATATTGAATCGGTAACCTGTCTCCTCGTAAATCACAGGAAGGAGGGACGGGCCATGGATCTCGACAAAAGAATCGACGATCTGATAGAAGCTGGGTGGCATGTCCTGGATACCGACTATGACGAACGCGCCTTGGAATACTGGAAAGAGACGACGAGCGCTTTCTTAATAGATTTCCTCGGACGACGCCACGTTGTCACGGAAAGCTTTATCTCTTGCTGGCACACAAAATACCCACACAAACCCGCCGACGAATTTGTGCGTAACAACGTGGGCCTTCGGGACAAATCGGATCAACATTGCGTCGAAGTTTAATCCGATATGTATATGACCTTGCTTCCCTGAGGTTCAAACGCAAAAGGCAATTCAGTCAGGTCAGAGAGAGCAGACCTAACCTTACTATGGTTTTGCGGCTCAACGTAAAACAGTAAGAAACCACCTCCACCAGCGCCCAGAAGCTTGCCACCTATGGCGCCTGCAGCCCTCGCCCGCTCGTAATATTCATTTATTACGTCATTTGAAATTTCCTGCACCAAGCTCCTCTTCAACAACCAACCCTGATGCAAAATCTCTCCAAAATCACTCAATGATTTGGGTTCACGCAAAGTTTCTATAAGGTTTCCGCACAGGTTTTTCATGGCCCTGAGAACTTCCAGCTTCTTTACGGTTTGCGCCTTCTGGACCTCCAAAATGTCGCCGGCTCTGCGAGTTAACCCTGTGTAGAAAATCATGAGGTTGTCCTGGAGTGCCTTCTTGGTCGATGGCGAGCAAATCACCGGATCCACAAAAACACTTTCATCGGGAATAAATCTTATATGAGCTATCCCGCCGTACGCTGCTATGAACTGATCCTGCTTCCCAATAGGATCCTTGAGAATTTCTATCTCAATCTTACAGGCTTCTTCAGCAAGTTTCTTAGCCGAAACAGCTTCCCCCTTAAAAGTGTGCAAAGCATGAAGGAGACTAACAGCGTACGCGCTGGACGATCCAAGACCAGTGCCGGAGGGGATATCAGCCATAGAAGCGATCTCAACCCTATCAGTAACACCTGTAAGTTTAAGCGCTTCACGAATTATTGGATGACTTATATCTTCAACCGAATTAACCAGTTCTGTCCTCGAATATTTCAGGGAAATGCTATGTTCAAAGTATCTGGTCAGCCGATTGACTGTGATATAGATATACTTGTTAATTGTGGAGCTGACCACAGCTCCTTCCTCGTGCCGGTAATATGAGCGTAGATCACTGCCCCCTCCGCAGAAGCTGATTCGAAAAGGTGTACGGGTAATTATCATAGGGACCGTGCTTTTCAGTTGGTAAGGTTAGGAATTGCGCCTCACAAACCAATTAACAGAGGCTATTTGATTGTTACAGTTTTCTTCGAACAAGGGAGGTAATGCCCATTCTCCAACATGAGGGTTTATATATGCCCCGTCCCAAAGACCCGCATTCCGGTAAAAGCTTTCTCCAGGACGGGGTATACTTCATCCCTCCATTCACGACACAAACAACAACAAATTAAAATCCGGAAGCGGCGGTAACCGAAAATATGGGAATTGAGACTTTCGAGTCAAGGTTTTTATTTGCTATTGAAGGCTTTAAGCTTAAACATCACTCTCATCAGTCGTCCATAAGCAATTAGAAACTCGAAACATCGACGACCACAAAAAAAGTGTCCCAGCTTTCTCAGTCAACCCAATAGTCAGATAGTGACGAAGTTCAATTTTTTTGGATCATTTCTATGATGGCCCTACCAAACCCGGAACACGAAACCTCTTTCGAACCCGGCAACAATCTAGCCAGGTCGTAGGTAACAACCCCTGATCGAATAGTCTCAGCTAGGCCTTTTTCGATCAGATCAGCAGCTTCATGCCAGCCTATTCGACATAGCATCATTGAGCCGGAAAGTAGCATTGATCCAGGATTTACTTTATCCAAACCGGCGTATTTCGGCGCGCTTCCGTGGGTAGCTTCAAAAACAGCGCATTCGTCTCCTATGTTTGCTCCGGGAGCCATGCCTAACCCACCGACTTGCGCGGCTAGAGCGTCAGACATATAATCACCGTTGAGGTTCGGCATTGCCAGGACATCATATTCTCTAGGACGCAAAAGGGCTTGTTGAAACATGGCGTCTGCAATCCTGTCGTTAACCAGTATTTTACCGTCGGGGACCTCTCCATGATACTTGTTAGAAAGGTCATCCTCGAAAATCACGACATCACCGAATTCGCTACGCGCCAAATCATACCCCCAATCACGGAAGGCGCCTTCAGTGTATTTCATTATGTTACCCTTATGCACTAGAGTCACTCGTTTCCTCTTGTTATCAAGCGCATATTTAATGGCCATTCTGACCAATCTCTTTGTTGCGGTTGGGCTCATCGGTTTTAACCCGACTCCCGCGTCGGAAGGCAACTTGACTCCCATCTCAGCTTCCAGAAAACTTATTATCTTGATCGCCTCATTCGAACCTGATTTCCATTCTATCCCAGCGTAGACATCTTCGGTGTTTTCTCGAAAGACCACCATGTCTACATCTTCCGGTCTGATCATTGGGGATGGTGTGCCACTGATATATTTTACGGGCCTTACACATGCGTAGAGATCAAGTTTTTGACGGAGTGTAACATTGAGGCTGCGAAACCCTCCGCCCACGGGGGTTGTTAGAGGTCCCTTTATCGCTATTACGCATTTTCTGATCGCCTCGAACGATTCTTCAGGAAAGTATGAGCCAAATTCCTTAAAACTTTGCTCGCCAGCGTGAATTTTCCACCAGCAAAGTTTGCGGGCGCCTGCGTAGGCTTTTTCGACAACCGCGTCAAATACCGGCCGGGACGCCGCCCATATGTCAGACCCCACCCCATCGCCTTCAATGTAACCAACGATCGGATTGTCCGGGACATTGAGCGCAAGGCTCATTTCATCAATATTTATCCATTGGCCTTCTCGAGGTTTTTCAGAATGTTGTTTCATCAAATAATTCACTCCAATATTTTTGCTTCGCCGCTACGAAAGTCACCCACGGCGGTGTTGTCCGTTCCCGGATTATTACGAATCCCTGCTCCATAAACAATGTTTTTAGAATCTCCGCCTGGTCATCGTTGATTCCTGAAACAATCCACACCTTTTTTGACGATGTTTCTTTCAAAACAACTATGTCTCGTAACACGCTGAATGGAAGATTGGCCAATATTAAATCATATTGATCGTCCATGAAAATCCTGGCTTCACCTTCCCGTATTTCTATAATTGTTTCGAATTTATTTAGTGAAACGTTTCTTTTTGTCGCCTGAACAGCCAACCTGTTCTTGTCTACCGCTACCACTTTCCGACAACCTAGCCTGGCAGCGGTCAACGCAAGAATTCCCGAACCGCACCCAAGATCCAGGACCAATTTGATCCGGCCTGTCCGTAAGATTTCTACCAGAAACTCAACGCATGTTTGAGTAGTAGGATGATTGCCATCTCCAAAAACCACGGAAGGGTCCAACACAATAAATTTATCTGTCTGATCTAGTTTTGGACCGGGCACAAATGTCACACCTGAAATACACAGTCCCGCATTAGGAAGCCCTTCCTGCCAATCCTTGTATTTCATCTCATGCCGACAACTGATTGCCAAATCAAGATCCGAGCATAGTCGTTCAATATATTCGTCTTCCGGTTCCGAGAAAAACACATAGGAAAAGTCTTCCTCGTTCCAGACTCCAATTAATGAGGTTGGAGTGTCGGGAAGCAAATCCGGTAAATCTCTCTTGATTTCGTAAATGAACAAATTTGTTTCAGGATCTATCATCGGTTATTACTCATAATTCGTGTCATTTCGACCGAAGGGTATTCACATAAAAATCGATAGTGGCCGTCCACGGATCATTTCAGCAACTAAAGGGTTTAACCGTTGCATTGCTATCCATTCTATTACCGGTACGCACACGGCGTCTCCAAATCCAAAAAGGGCCCGGCTTTTATTTACTGAGAGATTATAATCACCTGCGCCCATTAGTCGAGCGCATTCCAGCGGCGTCAAGAGACGAACCGCGAATTTGCCGTATCCCGCTTTGACAAGTATCTGTCTGGCGCTTCCGCCTCTCGGGGTTCTTAAACAACCGGCTATACCGTCAATTCGAAGTTCGGCCATAGATTTTCCGTTTCTCATTCTTCTGAAAACAGTTCCATAGGACCAATCCGGTCTTGAGATCATTTCTTCGATAAGATTTCTATGTCTAGGATTCATCTGATTCAGCAGGTATTCAGTCCTGTCATGACTCCACCATTCGGGGGCGTCATCCGGGAGGTCTTCCAGGACATCCCGTAGTTCAGCGTGTGATGTTTGTATCTCTGGAAGATTCTTGACGGCCCAACAAATTTCATCATTGTCATGAATAAAGTCCAGCAACTTTTTCGGTCTAAAACGGTCCTCAATTGGTTGAATGTTTGCCTTCCCTTTGAGACATGTCTCAGTGTCTTCGATTCGCGCGACAACGAAAAGCCTTGGTCTGCTTTGCGGGACAAACCACGCGGCGTCCACAATGAACGGGTCCACGGCATACCCGAGTCTGTTTAGAGCTAACATAGCGTCCCTGAAATCTCGACCTTTGTTCGAATTGAGAAAACCTGGGACATTTTCTATGAGAACCATTGGGGGTCGTCTATATGCCATGTCCTCAAGCAACTTTATAAATCCCCAGAATGCGGACGACTGTTTTCCTTTGAGTCCGTTCTTGGAACCCGCCACTGACAGGTCGTTACACGGAAATGACGCTGTAGCGAGTGTCACATTTGGGATTTTATCAGCGGAGATTTTGTGGATATCGGACAGGTCGAATAGCTCTTGGGTATCCTGAAAGTGTCTGGAATACATGTCGTGTTTGTTGGGGTCTATGTCATTCGCGTAAGCAACTCGCCAACCATGACGTTCCAAGGCCATTCTAACCAAACCTATTCCTGCGAAGAATTCTGCGAAAGTCTTGTGAGGCGCAAAAGAAAAACGGGTTAGTTTTGAGCCATTATTGGCTACATCAATGGTGAGAGTGATACACTCATCCAGGTTTTTCTTAATGTCACTCTCCCAGAACCGCAGGACGGTCCACCCTTCTGATATCAATGCGGCAGTGGAACGACAGTCTCGCTCCATGTTTTTTCTTATCTTCGTTAACCAGTAATCTCGTGATTTTGAGCTAGTGAATTGGCTTTCAAGCGATGACAGTTTACGACGGGACCATTGTCCACCATGCCAGAAGTCACCATCTATGAAGATCGCAAGTTTCTTGGGGCGAATTACTATATCGGGTTTACCCGGAACGTCCTGGGGACAAGTCCTGTACCGAAGCCCCCTGCCCCAAAGGGCCCTACGAAAAAGCATCTCTGGTTCGGTGTCTCGTGAATGTACCTTTCCCATTATTTCCGAAATATTTCTTGGCAAATCAATCTTCGTCAATGGTCTTGCGGACCATCTCAAGCACTCTGCCCCTGTCAAACGGCTTATCGATAAACATCTTTGCGCCGATTGCTGATACTTCTTTAGCCTTGCCATTAGCAGCGTACCCGCTCGCAATGACAGCCTTGACCTTCGGGTTAATACTCAATAAGGCTTCGAGACACTGGCGCCCATCCATCACGGGCATGATCAGGTCCAGGATTACAAGTTTGATTTCTTCTTGGCGCTTCTCATAGAGATCAAGGGCTTCTTTTCCATTTGACGCCGTAATCACCTTATAATTTGCTTCTATCAGCATTCTAGAGACGAGTTCCGTAACGTTCGGCTCATCATCAACCACCAGTATGGTTTCAGATCGGCCAGTTGGTGGTTCCTTGGTTTCAGCCTCTTTTACATCCGGGACTTCTTCGATCACCGGGAAATAGATCTTGAATGTAGTGCCCACTGATAGTTCACTGTAACAAGTTATCACTCCGCCGTGCTGTTCCACTATCCCGTATACCACTGCGAGCCCAAGCCCTGTTCCTTTGCCCTGTTCTTTTGTGGTAAAGAATGGCTCGAAAATGCGATTTGCTGTCTCTGTATCCATTCCGGTCCCTGTGTCCGTAACTGAGAGAAGCACGTATTGTCCTGGTTTCGTTCCAAGGCGCGCACGGCAGTATTCCTCATCCAACTCAATGTTCTGTGTCTCGATAGCAAGTCTGCCTCCATCAGGCATGGCGTCCCTGGCGTTTATCGCAAGGTTCATCAATATCTGTTCTATTTGTGTCGAATCGCCGTTAATGACATTCAGGTCATCGGCCACCAAAAGTTCTATCTCTATTGTTTTGGGAATGGTATGTGCAAGCAGAGATCGAAAATGTTCGACAATCTTATTCATGTTCACCGGCTGAAGTATAACCGGCCTGTTCCTACTGAACAAAAGTATTCCCCGGACCAATTGAGCGCCGCTTGTGGCTGCTCGGTACATTTTCCCCAAATCTTCTCGATGGCGCCTACTGAGTGTCTCATCAGCCAGAATCAGATCTGAGTAACCGATAACAACCTGAAGCAAGTTGTTGAAGTCGTGTGCGATACCGCCTGCGAGTCTCCCTATCGCCTCCATTTTCTGCGCCTGGAATAGTTGGGAAGACAGTTTCAGATGCTCGGTTATGTCTCGTTTCAAGCCTACAAAACTGACTATCATTCCATTTGAGTCTCGGACCGGTGAAATCGTGGTATCCTCATAATAGAGGCTACCGTCTTTCTTCTTGTTGGTGATACGTCCGGACCAGGTCTTCCCGGTTGTAATAGTATCCCATAATTGTTTGTAAAAGAATTCGTCATGCTCGCCACTCTTGAATACTCGCGGGTTGTTCCCAATCAGCTCCAACCTGTCATACCCCGTGATGTTTTCCAGAGCTGGGTTGACATACTGGATTACCCCAGCGGAGTCAGTAATGATGACACCCTCCGCAGCCTGTTCCACAGCCGTAGCGAGCCTCTTTTGCGCTTCCGCCGATCGTTTACGCCCGGTGATGTCCTGAACCACGGCTATATGAAAGTCGGGAGTTTCTCCTGGTTCCCACATTGGTGAGACGGTAAGATTGACCCAGACTATTGACCCGTCTTTGCGGCAATAACGCTTTTCCATAGAAAATTCTCTGATAGTTCCGGCAAACAATGCATCCTTGTTTTGCAGATCAGTCTTGAGGTCCTCCGGCACGGTTATAGACTGAAAGGTCATGTTTTCCAATTCGGACCGGGTATAACCGATAATGTCACAATACCGCTGATTTATACGTACAAAACGTCCACTTCTGGTCTCAATCTGGGCGACACCAACGGCTGCCTGCTGGAATAGCACTCGAAATCTTTGCTCACTCTCCCGAAGCCTGTCCTCGGCTCGTCTACGTTCTGTAATGTCCTGCAAGACGCAGTGCGTCTGAACAAATTTTCCATCACTATCACGTCCTATCTTCCCGTCAAAAGAAGTAATGATACGAGCCCCCGACTTGTGGACCATTTCGAAGTCGACCCCCCTCACTTCCCCCAATTCCAGGAAACGCGGAAACCTGCGCCTGAAAAGTTCTATATATTCCGGCGCCAGAAAATCGCCAAACCATCTACCAATGACCTCGGACCTTTCATAACCCAGCGTATCCAACCAAGCTTGGTTGACTTCTATGAACCGCCCATCCGCGTCCAGAGATTGATAACCCACGGGGCTTTTTTCATAAAAAAGACGAAACCTATTTTCGGTTTCACGCAGGAACTCGGCCGCCTCATATCTTTCCCGATAAAAAGCGGCGTTCCGCCTCTTCCATATCCAACCAAGGCTTGTTCCCGCTCCCACAATGAGGCTGACTACGAGAAAAACAAGCAACCACCATTGTTCTCTCAACGGACCATAAACCTCGGACACTTCCATTCGGGCCACCAGAAACCAGGGAGATCCCGGGATGGGAGCCACATCGGCAATAACCGGGAAACCTTGATAGTCCACACCCTGAACTATGCCTTGCCGCCCCAGTATCGCCTTGACTGCCGGGTATTCTTGCTTTTCGAGTGAGACGCGGAATTCAAGGGCGCTGTTTTTTCTGAATCTAAGTTCACTCAGCGACACGGCGTCATTTCCTTCCCTGCCGACAATCAGTGTTTCAGCGGTCCGACTCGGCGCAGGCCATGATTGTATAAGGGGGTACAGATATTGATTCGGGTCAATTCGCATCACTAGAGCGCCGATTGACCTAGCACTATTTTGCGGGTCCAAAACCGGAACAATCACACTGATGTAAATGCGCTTATTATGGTTGTCTCGGTAGAAATTCGTAAATTCAACCTGTCCTGACCGTATGACTTCTAAAGCATGCTCTCTTTCAAATCTACAGATTGGCGGCGATGTTGCGGGAATCGCTAGCCGCTCAACGCCTCGGCTATCCAGTAGGGCAATCCGATCATACTGGTATCGAGCCTGCACGTTGCCCAGCCATGTTCCAAGCTGTTTTTGCCACGCCACGTTATCTGAGTGTTCGAAATAACTTAGAACCAGACTGGAAAAGGTTGAGTTTTTGAAAAAGATTGCAGCGTCTCCCAAACGTTCTTTTCTCCATTGAACGATTTGGTCTACCTTGAGGTTCGCGATCGAAGAGAGCTGGTTTTCAACACCAGTCCTAAATTTTCTTTCGTAATTACGATAAAACAGGTAGCCGCCAGTGAATATTCCAGCGGCAAGGATGACGAAAATCAGTATAGGCGCATATAAAGATCTTTCATAACCGCTGGGAGTCTTCATGAATACAATCCTCTTGTTAATTTAGTCTGGGGATCCTCATTAATTATATCCCGATCAGGACATCAATTGAAATTCATTGCATGCAATTATATGGATGGCATTTTTAGCCTCAATTCGTCAGGTATGGTCTCTTTGGAGATAATGGTCCGTATTTGTATAATAAATTTAGTATAAACGATTTTAATATATTATGATAATTTGAACTTTCATCTAACTTTTTGCAGGGTCGTCATGAAAAGAATCGTGCTGGTCCTTATAATTTGTTTGGGCTTTTCATGTTCCAACCTTGTAGCCGATGACGCTCCGCTCGCCCATGCGACATTTGTCCCTCAATGGATCCCTCAAGCACAGTTTGCCGGATATATGATGGCCCTTGAAAAGGGTTTCTATAAAGATCTAGGCCTGGAAATGGAAATCTTGCGAGGAGGCCCTTCAAACCCGCCGATAGAAGCGCTAAAGTCAGGTAGCGCCACTTTTTGCACCGCTTGGCTATCGACCGCAGTCCAACAACGTTGTTCCGGGCTGAAATTGGTAAACCTCGCCCAGATTATTCAACGCTCGGCGCTAATGCTCATAGCCAGGAAATCTAGGGGAATTAATGCCCTCATCGATCTTAATGGAAGACGTATAGGCTTGTGGCAAGGGGATTTCAAAATACAACCGGACTCGTTATTCAAATTGCAACATCTTAATGTGATTGAAGTACCCATGTATAGCACCGTGAATTTGTTCTTGAAGCGCGCGGTCGATGTCATTTCCGCCATGTGGTACAATGAATACGATACGCTATTGAACAGTGGATTCAGTCAGGACGAGCTTACCACTTTCTTTTTTAGTGATTATGGCCTCAATTTCCCTGAAGATGGAATTTATTGTCTCGAAGAAACCTTAAAAGAAAAGCCCGAAGTCTGCAAAAGTTTTGTTCAGGCGTCTCTGCAAGGTTGGATGTATGCCTTCAACCACCAGGACGAGACCATTAACGTAGTCATGCGTTGCGCAGAGGCTGCGCATACTGGAACAAACAGGGCTCATCAGATGTGGATGTTAGCCAGGATGAAAGACCTGATCCTTCCCGTCGGAAACAAAACCATTCTCGGGGCGCTAGACGAAGAGCAATATAAACTTGTCACAACAACGTTGTTGTCTCTTGGACTTATCGATAATCCTCCTCTTTTTGAAGATTTCTACCGGAGTCAAAAATGAGGACAAAGTTTCGCAGCAGTTTAGCGCTCAAGCTTGCTGTTTTTGTTCTGTGTGGTTCCGTCGCAGTTTTCTCGGTCGTCTTACTATATAGTTACATTTATTCTAGGCAGATAATCCTTGACGAAGGAAAAGGCAAAGCCCTGAATTTGGCCCTTGCCATGTCCAGAAAGATTGAACAGCAATTCATAGCAGTCCATAAACTCCCTAAAAGCCTTGCAGGATTTCTCGAAAGTTCGACTTTTGATCAAAAAACGCTCTCTCGTGTGATTGAGAGAATGGTGTCGGATAACACGGAGATTTACGGGATGGCGGTCGCGTTTCAACCATTCGGTTTTGAGAAAAATCTTAAAGCTTTTGCTCCTTATTTTTACAAAACAGGTAAAACTCCCAAATATTGCGACTTAAGCAACTCTAAATACAACTATTTCCATCAGGACTGGTTTCATATACCAGTTGAATTGAAAGCGCCGGTTCCAAGTGAACCCTATTATGACGAGGGTGGTGGCAATATTTTGATGGTCACATATTCATTCCCTTTTTTTTATCACTCGGATGATGGCAAAAGATTGGGAGTCCGGGGAGTGGTGACTGCGGATGTTTCTCTTGAGTGGCTTTCAAAGCTTATGAAAGAAGTCAATGAGGACAGAAAAGGTTTTTGTTTTGTTATCACCGACACAGGCGTTTTCGTTACTTATCCAAATTTCAATTATGTAATGAGAGAATCCGTTTTCAGCGTCGCTGAGGAAAATAACAACCCTGAATTGAGAAAGGTCGGCCTGCAAATACTTCATTCCAATACAGGTTTTTTGGACGTTGGGACAAGTTTTTGCGCACAGGATTCTTTCCTGGCTTATTCCAAAATACTGTCGACCGGCTGGACATTCGGGGCAATTTTCCCCAAGGACGTTTTCTTTGCTGAGGTTGAGAGACTTCATAGGGCAAACTTGTTGATCAGTCTTGTGGGTGTAAGCATGCTGGCGCTTCTAGCCGTTCTTGTAGCCCGATCCATAGCTCGACCTCTCAAACAGATGGCTGGCGCGGCAAAGAAAATTTCCATGGGTGATCTCGATATTAAACTCGACGCCACTCACCGCTCGGACGAAGTGGGAATTCTGGCCCAATCTTTCACACAGATGGCGGAAGGTTTAAAGGAACGTGATTTTATAAGGGACGCGTTTGGCCGATACGTGACCCAAGAAGTTGTTAACAGACTCCTTCAGTCGCATGATGGTCTTAAACTGGGTGGAGAGATTCGGGATATATCGATGATGATGTCGGATATCAGAGGGTTTACAGCGCTCACATCAAACATGAAACCCGAAGACATAATCACCCTTCTTAATCGGTATCTTGGGAAAATGGTCGATATACTCCTCGATTTTAGAGGGATTATCGACGAGATAATAGGAGACGGAATACTTTCTTTTTTTGGAGCGCCTGAACCACTCGAAGATCACCCGGAAAGGGCTGTAGCATGCGCTCTCAGGATGCAGGAAGCAATGGCTGAAATTAATTCTACAAACATTCAGGATGGTCTTCCGAGTCTTGAAATGGGAATCGCGGTTAACACCGGAAACGTTGTTGTCGGGAACATTGGGTCCAATAAACGTATCAAGTATGGAGCAGTTGGACCAGATGTCAATTTCACGGGTAGAATGGAATCATTCAGCGTTGGCGGACAGGTCCTGGTGTCTCAATCGACATTTGAACGTTTATCGCACATCCTGGAGGTAAAAGATGTTTTGCAGGTTGAGATGAAGGGTTTTGAAGAAAAGGTTAACCTTTATGATGTCGTGGGAATCAGAGGTAAATACAACGTCGCGATTAGGGACCGGGAAGAAGTTTTCAGGGCCCTCATCAGGCCCATTACCGTAACGTATTGTCAACTTAGCCAGAAAACCGTTTCATCAAGAGGCACATTGGGAACTTTAAGGGAGGTTTCTCAAAGAGAAGCCAGGATAACCTGTCCTGAACGAATCGCACAGTGGGAAAACATCAGAATAATTTTACATGATGAAAAAGGAGAAATACCGAAAGCTGTAATTTACGCCAAAGTGATTTCAGCAGAGGAGGCTTGCGACTTTTACCATGTTACAGTCCACTTTACCTCTGTTTCTCCGCAAGCTCTCCACATCCTTCAAGAAGCTGTCTGAGTTGGACAATCTCTGAAAGAGATAGAAAGGAAACGATAATGAAGATCCTTGCGCTTAATTCAAGTCCCCGAGCCGACGGGGTCAGCAAGACCGCAATCTTGCTGGATGCTATGGTAAACGGAATGCGGGAAGGCGGGGCCGATGTGGAGATCATCCCATTGCGGAAAAAATCGGTCAAGAATTGCATAGGATGTTATACGTGCTGGACCAAAACTCCCGGAACATGCGTTCACAATGATGACATGACCAAGGAACTGTTTCCCAAGTGGTTGGAATCAGATATTGTCGTTTATGCGACCCCACTTTATCATTATACCGTTAATGCCAGAATGAAAGTCTTTATTGAACGGACCCTCCCTGCATGTGAACCTTTCATGAATAGAGTGGATGGCCGCACGCATCACCCGATCCGACAAAAATTACCCAAGGCTGTGGTCCTTTCAGTTGCCGGATTTCCAGAATCATCAGTGTTTTCCTATCTGTCCAGCTATGTAAACATGCTTTTTGGCAAGGGCCTTCTTGCTGAAATTTATCGACCAGCAGCCGAATCCTTAACACTTCCGCCGTTTCAGGAAAAGGCCCAGGCCATTCTGGACGCCACGACGCAAGCTGGCCGGGAATTGATTCAGTCGACGAAAATCTCTAAAGAAACAATAGACAAAATCACAGTACCAATAATAGAAGATTTCGACTCCTTCGCCACTATGGCAAATTCTTTTTGGAAAACCTGCATTCAAGAAGGCCTGACTCCATCTGAATTTCAAAAGAAATTTGGATAGAAATGGATCAAAGACTAGAATCGACGCTCAGTCACGGGCAAAGGATTGAGGCGGGAAAATGACCAAAAGCAACATACACTATGGGTGGTTTGTTATCTTGGCAGGACTCCTGGTTACCATTGGCGCTCACGGGTTCGGCCGAATGTCCTACACGTTGATTCTTCCGGCAATGAAAGACGGGCTACATTTCAGCTACACGGAATTGGGGTTACTGGGGACAGGGAATTTCATCGGGTATCTTGTGATGGCCATCGTAGGAGGATTTCTTGCCGCACGTTTTGGGTCTCGTATTGTTATTACACTGGCATTGGCTCTGATGGGCGTTACCATGATTTTGACCGGTTTGGCTGAGAGTTTCTCGTTTGCCTTTGGTAGCAGGTTGCTCACGGGCCTGGGAAACGGCGCCGCTTATGTTCCGGCCATGGCCCTTGGTTCCGCATGGTTTTCGGTCCAGCGTAGGGGATTTGCCACTGGCATAGTATCGGCAGGGATTGGTGGCGGCACAATGATCGCCGGGCTCGTGGTCCCGATGATTCTCGGCGCCTATGGTATTGAGGGATGGCGTTTTGCCTGGTACTACCTGGGCGTGGCCGTGCTGGTGATTGCGTTTATCGCTGGATTAGTCATAAGAAACCGCCCTGAAAATCTGGGGCTCCTTCAGATAGGCTCAAAAACCGGAGATGGAGGGAACGTTTCAAGGCCGACAGTTGGTCGTCTGGAATGGAGCAGGATCTACAAAGTAAAGTCGGTCTGGTATCTTGGAGCGGTTTATTTCCTGTATGGATTTTCCTACATCATCTACATGACTTTTTTTGCGGCGTATCTGTGCCGTGAGATGGGCATGACTTCAGGGGAAGCTGGGAGACTGTGGGCGTTGGTCGGCGGTTTGAGCATATTTTGTGGAATCATCTGGGGTGGGCTGTCCGACAAACTGGGTCGAGCCAGAGGGGCGGCCCTTGCGTATGTGGCTCTGGCCCTATCGTACGCCATTTTCGCGTTATTTCAAGCTCAAGTCGGATTCTACTTGTCCGCTATAGTCTTCGGACTCACCGCATGGAGCATTCCCACCATTGTGGCCGCAACTGCGGGTGATTATGTGGGCCCAAGACTTGCGCCCGCGGGGCTCGGTTTTGTTACTCTTTTTTTTGGGATTGGCCAGGCGCTTGGACCGTGGATCGGCGGGTATCTTGCGGACGTGACGAAGTCCTTTACAGGTCCGTTTCTGCTCGCGTGCGCAATATCTGTGATCGGGGCCATCATGTCCCTCGGATTGAAACCGATACACACAGAGGAATCATAACGGGAAGGCCAAATTCCCAATGAGACATGTCCTGAAGATATTTGCATATCAGGGCGCTTGCCGGACTGAGGTTGGTTTCTTGATGGTAATAATTCCGCACAAAGAGAGGAGTAATAACGTGATGGAAAGAATTTGGACAACTTGTTTGGCGCTCTTACTTATTCTTGCCTTTTTTGTGGGTGACTCACGGTCTCAAAACCTTATAGTAGACCAACAGAAGCAACAGCAACAGCTTGAAAGGCTCAGGAGTGATGTCGATGAACTAAAGAGAACCGTGGAAAGTTTGAGACAAGAAATTCTTAGAAAATCTATCACGGCAGATAAAGCGCCCAAGGAAACAACTGCTCCAGCTACTCCTCCAGCCCAGACTCTCACTCCTGCCGAACAGGAAAAAGTCAAAGTCAAGGTTTGTCAAAGCCTGGGACAGTTTTTTGACCAAATTGATAAAGCGTTGAACATGCCGAATGCCTCCGATGCTGGGCGTTTAATGAGGACAGCGATCGCAGAGCTTAACGCCGAAACTGAGAAGTATGGCCGGACTGAGAAAATTCGAGATATAATGAGCTTAGCGGAGGGATTGGCTTGGGACACTTACGTTGCGGTTCAAAACCGCAATAGTGTCGCCGGAAATTCTGATTTCATTAATTATATAAATGACTATAAAACCAAGTACAAGAAACGGTGTCTAAACCAGTAATCTAAAAGAGTTACTATAGGCCCACGATCATCCAGACATTGCCGATTGATTTTCCAGAAGCAGATTCAAGAACGCGCTTTTGCAAGAAGCGATTGTCCAGTTTTTTCTTGTGACAATGACAAGGTAATCTGGGTCAAAATAATGATCCAAGGGGATGAACTCCAATTTTCTGTTTTTAAGAATTGGGAGGTCTTGCACTATTGTGGCAAAAGACACTCCTAATCCCATTTCAACATAAACCGAACTCAGTTCAACATTGGAAGACTCCATGGCGACACTATAGGAAAGTCCTAAACGTTTAATGCGTTCCTCTATGTCGACGCGACCTGGATGCGCCTGATTCCTGGGGTTCAATATGAGTGGATACTGAACTACCTCGTCAAAGGTCACCTCTTTTAATGAGGCCAAATGATGACCCAATGGGACCATTAACACGGTACCAACTCTTTTCCAGCGCCACGAGACGAGGTTGGGGGGAGTTACAGATTCCAAAACAAACCCGAAATCAACGTCGCCACTTTTGACAAGCTCAATCACAGCTTTTTGAGGGCGGTCCAGTATGCTCAGTTGGACCTGAGGGTATTGGGCAATGTACTCCCGAAGAATTTCCGGAAATAAGTGATAAAGGGTCGTGAATGGAGCGGCTACACTTAGGGTGCCTCTTTGAATTCCTTGAAGATCATGCAACGATTCTGTTAAAGATTCGTATTTTTCCAGGACTTCTTCAGCAAATCTGAAAAAGTTCTCTCCTTTGGTGGTGAGTTGCAGTTTTCTGTTTCCAATTCTTTCGATGAGCAGGCAACCTAATTCTTCTTCAAGCGCTTTTATTTGCTGGCTTAACGCCGATTGTGTCCTGAATGTGGCTTCCGCTGCCTTTGTGAAGCTCCCCAATCGGACCAATTGGTAAAACCCTATTATTTGGCGCCATTCCATATTAGATAAGATTGCCTAATTGATTTAATTAAATCTATTAATTTGCCTTATCAATTTATCACCTCTATCATTGATTCAAAAGGAAAAACTTTTCGGGACAGAGGTGTTGTCATGAAAGATTCTTTAAGGCCAGGCTTAACGTTTGATTTCACATACGCTGTTCCAGATAACAGGACCGTGCCATTTCTACTCACTGAATCACCTGAGTTTCAGGAGATGCCGAGGGTGCTGGCGACAGGGTTCATGGTGGGACTAGTTGAATGGGCGTGCATCCAGGCGATCAACCCACACCTGGACTGGCCCAGGGAACAGACATTGGGTATTGCGGTCTGTTTGACGCATACTGCTGCGACACCACCGGGTCATACCGTTACCGTGAAAGGAAAATTGGAAAAGGTGGAGGGGCGAAAGTTGACTTTTTCGGTATCAGCGGACGACGGAATTGATCAAATTTCGGAGGGGACCCACGAGAGGTTCGTGATAGACATCAAAAAATTTAATGATAAAATCTCGACGAAAATCGACAGAGCAGTGAACCGCTTAAACGAAAAAATCGAATAAAATAGCTCCGTAAAATACCCCTTGTCGGCCTCATCAATGATTTTCCAACGGCAAAACGATGCCCAAAACGGCGCCAAATTCACAAAGGGAATTAGTGATCTTTCGAGACTGGCATGGAGTCTTATCACAGCAATAGCCCTCTCGTAAATTCACCATCCCCGTGATTTACGGTTTCATGTCCACCAGAGGAGGCTTTGCCGTTTCTTTATAGCTAGAGCCTGCTTGCTAGAAACCCCCTCAACGCAATACTAACAAGCCCCTAACACCAGCCTAACGACGAGTCTTTAAAGCTTCGCTTCATGGGAGAATGGCAGGATTTCAGGAATGATTCATGCGCGGAGAACGTGATCCGAAATCTAGGCCATCCAAAAACTTTTGAGGTAGGAGGCCAAGGATATATGGAAGAGTTCAGCCTTAACTCAACTGTCCTTCGAGACATTTTTCATCACGCCAAACCCCTTGGGCATCACCAAGAAGCAAGTAAGCTCAATCTAGGTTTTGGATTTATCTACTATGGTGTTGTAAGGGCGTTGCGCCCCAAACACACATTAGTAATAGGTTCCGGATATGGATTCAGCGTTGTCTGCCTTGGGCTCGGCATTAGAGATAATGGTTTCGGCGCCCTGACTTTTGTCGATCCTTCCTATTCGCTACTTAAAGACGGCCCGCTCAAGACCGTTGGGGGTAGAGGGAATTGGAATGATTCTGAAAGTGTACAAAGTCATTTTCAAAGATTTAATGTCGATCAAATAGTCACGCACTACAGAATGTGTAGTGACGAATTCTTTCAGGCCTACGTTAAGCTCAGATTGCCTGAAATTGACATTGCGTTTATCGACGGAGCGCACGATTTCAAACATGTAAAACATGATTTCCTGGAAGTTCTTAAACAGTCTCGCCCGAACACGTACATTTTTCTTCATGATTCGAACATCTATATCAGAGAAATGATACGACACGCGGGCGTAAAGCGATGGCTAAAAATGTTACAGAAAAATGACAAGGCTTTCCAAGTTATTGATTTTCCGTTTTCCTCAGGCGTGGCGCTTGTGAGAATTCTGGAGCCGGCGGTATGGAAAGAATTACAACAGTGATAATAATATTCTGCCTGATTATCGTCTCATTCGTCGTCACTTTTCTCTTTTGGCGATATGTGTGGTTTTTCCGGAACCCAACTCGAATAATTGCGCCTGGTGACAACATTGTAAGCCCTGCCGATGGAACAATTGTGTACGTCAAACGCCTGGTGTCAGAGGACGACGTAATTGTGATCAAACAAGGCCTTTCAGCGAAAATATCGGACATCATGAAAGAAGACGTCTGTATGCCAAAAGTGCTTATCGGCATATTTATGAGTCCATTAGACGTCCATTACAACCGCTCTCCAATAGAAGGCAGGGTTGATTTCGTGCGTCACTACCCTGCAAAGACCAAAAATCTCAATATGGGATCAATGCAGTTCAGGACTTTGTTCAAGGTTAGGCCCTACTATTGGAACAGTAGGCACATAGTAGAAAACGAGCGTGCCGTAACCCGAATAATTGGCGTGTTCAAAGGTCAGCCCATTTCCTCTTACGTCGTCCAAATTGCGGGTGGTCACGTGAGCGGAATCGACATGTACGTGCCTGAAGGTGGAGGTGTGAGTAAGGGAGAAATCTTCGGAATGATTCGGATAGGTTCTCAGGTCGATCTTATTCTTCCAGACCTGCCCAACATGAAGATAAAGGTGAGTGAAGGTGACATCGTAAAAGCAGGTGAATCCGTGCTGGTCGAATAGGTGAATTGGGTGAAACTAGCTTGATTGTTTGAAATAGGAAAAACAGCCATGAAAATTGATTTGCATTGCCACTCAAAGTTTTCCAGACGCCCTGCGGAATGGATACTTCAAAAAGTCGGTTCTCCTGAAAGCTTTACTGAACCTCTTTATATCTATGAAATAACAAAGAAAAAAGGAATGTCATTAGTCACCATAACCGATCATAACTGTATTGAAGGTTGCCAGGAAATATCGGGGCTAAAAGGAGTTTTCATAAGCGAGGAAGTGACCACGTATTTTCCTGAAGATGGGTGCAAACTTCATGTCCTAGTCTACAATATATCTGAAAAAGATCATCACAACATCCAAAAACTGCGTGAAAATGTTTATTCGCTTGTAACCTATCTAAACCAAAAACATATCTTCCATGCGTGGGCCCATCCCCTATATGCAGTCAACTCAAAACTGACGGTTGAGAATTTCGAAAAAGGCCTGCTTCTTTTCAAGAATCTCGAATTAAATGGGGCCCGTAGCGAAGAGCAAAACGAATGCCTTCGATTTTTGGCTTCGAGCTTGAATCCAGAAATCGTTGATCGGCTGTCCAAAAAACACAACCTAACGCCAATCGAGCAGATGTCGTGGAAAAAGAACCTTATTGGCGGGTCTGATGATCATGGATCACTCACTTTAGCGCGTTGTTATACGGAAGTCAGTGAGGTTTCAGATTTGGGATCGTTTATCATGGGGATTGAACACGGAGCGAGTAGGACGATTGGGACAAAATCAACGCCGTTATCTCTAGCTCACACCATTTACAGCATTGCTTACCAATTTTACGGCAGAAAGTTTGATCTGGAAAAATATGTTGATAATGATGTGATTTTTTGTCTGCTCGATCGTTTTCTATATCCTGCCAGGAAACAGAAGCCGAGACTTTTGGCGAGGCTTGGACATGTCTGGAACCACCGACGGCGACCTAGCCTTAAAGAAAACGGAGCTAAGAATGTTATGGATCTCCTGAAAAGTGAAGCGGATCAACTTCTTTGGGACAACCCTAAGCTATCCGGAATGCTCAAATATGGATATCGGAACTCGGCAGATTTAGAGAAAGAGTGGTTCGATTTTGTAAACACTTTATCCAACAAGGTGCTATGCCATTTTGCAGACCATATAATGGATAGTCTGTCCGGGGCCCATGTATTAAACCTGTTCGATTCCCTCGGCGCAGCGGGCTCACTTTATTGTATGTTGGCCCCATATTTCCTCGCTTATTCCATATTCTCCAAAGATAGACGGTTCAGTGAAAGAGTCCGCTCAAATTGGGTCAGGTCTTCCAGTGATCACAATACATTGGAGACTAATGTTGGCCATTTCACTGACACTTTTTACGAAGTCAACGGGGTGGCCGCGACGCTCAAGAGACAAATTGAAGCTGCTAGGCTGGCGAACAAAAAATACACGGTGATCACGTGTGACGGTGAGGAAAATCAAAATGGGGAAGGCATACACAATTTTAGACCGATAAAAGTCTATAGCCTCACAGAATATCCGGAACAGAAGTTATTCTATCCGCCTTTTCTTGAAATGCTCAATTATTGTTATAGTCAAAAATTCACACATATTCACTCGGCGACACCAGGCCCGGTTGGATTGGCCGCGTTGGCAATATCTCGTATCCTGAACCTGCCACTAATAGGGACGTATCATACCGCGCTCCCGCAGTATACCCAGTATCTTACCAATGACGCCTTAGTAGCAGAACTTATGTGGAAATACACTATCTGGTACTACGATCAGATGGATCTTGTGCTTGCTCCATCGAGAAGCACTGCGGAAGAACTCATAGAAAAGGGATTAAATGGCGCCAAGATCAGAATAATGCCTCGAGGTGTAGACCAGGAATTGTTCCATCCTTCCAAAAGAAACGGATGTCTTGATAAATATAGTCTGAACAAAGAAGAACTTAAATTGTTGTATGTGGGACGAATTTCAAAAGAAAAAAACCTCGAAATATTGGTGAACGCTTTCAAGAAACTCATTGAATCGAAGAAAAATATAAAACTCTTCATCGTAGGAGACGGGCCATATAGAAAGGAGATGGAGGAAGCGCTCAAGGGTACACCCGCCATCTTCACTGGCTATGTCCAAGGTGAAGCTCTGGCGGAAATATTCGCTTCAGTAGATCTATTCGTATTTCCCAGCACTACGGATACTTTTGGAAATGTTGTTTTGGAATCACAGGCCTCAGGGGTGCCTGTAATTGTGACCGATATGGGTGGTCCGAAGGAGAACATCATTTCCGGCGAAACAGGCATAGTTGTGAAGGGAGATGACGAAACGGCGTTAGTCAAGGGTTTGCTTGAATTGTTAGGGGATAAAAATCGTTTAGAGGCGATGGGAAAGGCCGCCCGGTTATATACTGAATCCCGATGTTTTGGCTCCGCTTTTGAAGAGTCTTGGGAATTCTATCGGGAAACGGACGGTAACCCAAATCGTTACTCTCCGGAAAGTTCGCAGTTTCCGGGAGGGAAATTTGCTGCCTCAGCCTACGCTGCTGTCCGTTGGCTTTAGTCGGCCCTAGGCCGACCTAGCCAAATGGATCGGTTGTAGGTTGTGTTTCTTGGACAACCGATCTGTTGTTTCAGGGTTCAAGCTAGACACTAACAGTCGAAGGCGCTCGTTTTATTCTTCGCTACGAGCCCCATTTAATTCAAGGTTCTTGAAAAGAAGCATTCCTTTTTCAA
>JACWAG010000182.1 GCA_014874425.1 Syntrophaceae bacterium
ATTGTAACGCTAAAAGAGAAAGCGCTTTATCGTAGAATGCCAGAAGAATCAGGTATTCCTGGCAGAATAATAAATATAGATGGTCGAAGTGTTCTCAATTTTTCCAGTAACAATTACCTCGGCCTTGCTGGCCACCCACAAATCTTGGAGGCATTATCTAAAGCAGTGCACACTTATGGGGCCGGTTCTACCGCTTCTCGATTAATAGCTGGGAATACCCACAGTCACCGTCAATTGGAAGAGTTTATCGCCAACTGGAAGAAAACGGAAGCGGCGTTGGTTTTTGGAAGCGGCTATCAGGCCAACTTGGGGATCCTGACTACGCTAACAAACAAGGAGGATTTGGTTATTTCAGATGAACTAAATCACGCCAGTATAATTGATGGTTGCAGACTCTCGAGGGCCAAGATCTCGGTATACAGGCACCTTGACCTGAATAGCGCGTCGGATGCTTTGAAACAACCAGGGTTTCGGCGAAAACTTCTGATTACCGAGTCTGTATTTTCAATGGATGGTGACCATGCCCCGCTTAAAGAACTTTCAAACTTGTGCAGGGAGCATGATGCGTTCATGGTTGTTGATGAAGCTCACGCGACCGGTATTTACGGCCCTTCGGGTCAGGGGCTATGCTCGGCGCTGGGCGCTATCCCCGACGTTCAGATGGGAACACTGGGGAAAGCCGCTGGAGTTAGCGGCGCCTATGTGGCCGGAAGCCGTTCATTAATAGATTTGCTGGTGAATAAGGCCAGATCTTTCATTTTCACTACAGCGCATTCTCCTGCTGTTTCCGAAGCTGCGCTTGAAGCTTTGAAAATCATCGTCTCACCCGAGGGTGATCAACGTCGCTCTATGTTAAAGAGCAACGTTAAACTGATGGATGAAATGCTCCAAAGAGTTTTGCCGCGAAGAGAGATTCCTTGTCACATACGACCGATTCACGTAGGACCATCAGATCTTACAATGCGGATGAGTGAAGAGTGCTTGGACCAGGGACTGTTTGTCCATGGAATAAGGTTCCCCTCTGTTCGTGAGGGGGCATCAAGGCTCAGACTAACTCTAATGAGCGACCATACAACTGAAGATCTGCGAAAAGCTTCCAGGGTCATTGAGACACTTTTTACGGCACGTGTAAATTGTTAATATCAAATTAGACGGAGTAAGTTTATGTTTGAACCCAAAATGACGTCAAACCTCAACGGTGCCGATAATATCAAAACTGTAGGACGATTTTTCGTTTCAGCGTTAAAGATTTTGACGGACCCTAAAAACGTCATACTTCGGCGTCAGAAGGGGCTTAATTGGAATGATTCTTTGTTTAATTTCGTCAAATTGTCTTTTCTGGAATACACTGTTCTCAAGTATCGCCGAATGGTCCGATTTGGCGATCAGGTCGTCCTTGACAGCACATTTCCACCTTTCCCTTCGATCGCTTTTGATAAGCGTATAAAAAATTATATTAATAATCTGGACATGACAGAAGCCCCCTCGGGCATTGTTTCTATCTCCACCACCAACTGTTGCCCATATTCCTGCCCTTTTTGTTCCACGAACGCAAAGAGGGTAACCAAAACCGACTTAGATGAAGACTTGCTCAAGAAAACAATTACCGAAGTGGAAGCTCTGGGAGTACCCATGATAATTCTTCATGGCGGGGAACCGATGTACAGATATGATCGCTTCCTTCGTCTAGTCAAACATGTGAACCCGGACACATGTTTGTGGATGTTTACATCCGGATACGGAGTAACCGAGGACCGGGCGGCTGAGTTAAAAGCAAGTGGTTTATTCGGTGTGTGGATCAGCCTCGATCATTTCGACCCAAATATTCACAATGGATTTCGGGGATCACCAAAGGCCTTTGACAATGCTTGCAACGCTGTAAACGCTTTCAAGAAAGCTGGCGTTTACACCTGCCTTTCCCTAGTCCCTCCCGAAGATTTTTTAGAACCTGCGAATTTCAAAGAATATTACAACCTTGCGAAAAAATTGGGAGTAGCTGAAATTCGGGTGATGGAAAAAAAACCTTCTGGACGAGAGGCCTGTCACGGTGTCCTTGCGCATAGCCCTGTCTTGGCCAACCTCCAAAAGAAGCTTTACGCGGACCCGGAATTCGCGGAGCATCCTCCATTGAGCGGGCTCTCAACCTGGCTCGAAAAAGACCAGGCACTAGGGTGTCAATGCCGTTTTGAGTATCTATTTATTACTTCCACGGGGGATCTCCAACCATGTGAAGTTAGCCAAATTTCCTTCGGGAATATCAAAGAAGAACCTTTTCCGGTAATTTTTAAACGGATTTCCCAGGCTTTTGAAAGATGCTCAACAGGCTGCATTCCTATGGTCATGTTTCCTGAGATCATGGAATATCAACAAAACAGGACGCAGATGTCATATATTGAAAAGACGGAGCGCGCGACCGAAATAGTTCAAGGATTTCAAAAGCTGGGATCAATTCCGGGGGCATACAGACCACTCTGGTCATATTATCAGAAACGTTTGAACCTTCTTAGGAAGCGCCAGGCGAATAATTGCGCCACAAAATACCGGTCCTAAACAAGCTGGTTATAAGATTGATTTACTTGTGTAAACTTGGGAACGAGGATGCATTTAGTGCCTGAGACAGCTCAAAAAGCCGGCGATTTACTCAGCAGAATTCGGGAAATCCGCCCTTTAGTCCATAGTATAACCAATTTTGTGGTCATGAATTCCACGGCCAATGTTCTGTTGGCTCTGGGAGCGGCGCCTATAATGGCGCACGCGTTGGAGGAAATTGAAGACATTTCAACCATCTCGAACTCGTTGGTAATAAATATTGGGACGCTATCAAGCGCCTGGATAGAATCCATGGAGTTGGCGGCTAAATTGGCTCGAGCTTCAATGAAACCGTTCGTGTTAGATCCGGTAGGTTCCGGAGCCACTAAATTGAGGACAAAAACGGCTTGCAATATCGCAAGGTTTTCGACCCCAACCGTTATTAGAGGCAACGCATCTGAAATTCTTTCTATTGCTCGGGTAGGATCAAAGACCCGAGGGGTTGACTCAGTGAACTCGACTGAGGAAGCTATGGAATCGGCATCGACGCTGGCTACGTCACTGAACACGGTTGTCGCCGTTACAGGATCTAACGATTTTGTGACCGACGGAAAGAGATCTCTTGTTGTAACCGGTGGATCACCGATGATGGCCTGCGTTACCGGGACTGGATGCGCAGCAAGCGTTATTGTCGGGGCTTTCCTTGCTGTCGAAGAAGACGCTCTTTTAGCTACCGCATGCGCACTCGCTTTGTTCAAGTTGGTGGCGGAAAAGGCTTCAATTCAATCTGCCGGCCCCGGTTCATTTTGGGTCGGTGTGTTGGACGAATTACATAACGTTACATCTGAAGAATTTGGCCTGAATGCGAGGATCGTTTCCAAATGAAAGATTTGTCAAAATGGGATGTTTACCTCGTTACGGACACTGCCCTTTCAAGGAAAAGATCCAACCTGGAAGTCGTAAAGGCCGCGGTGAATGGAGGCGTTTCAGCCGTTCAGCTTAGAGAAAAAGGTCTAAGCGCAAAGGATTTTTTTCTTCGGGGAGTGGAAATCAGAGAATTTCTCGCTGATCATAATGTGCCACTAATTATTAACGATAGGATCGACTTGGCAATTGCGCTCGACGCTGATGGAGTTCACCTCGGACAATCGGACCTCCCGCTGGAAATAGCCCGTCGAATATTGGGACCGGATAAAATCATAGGCTGGTCTGTAAACGATCTTACGCAAATTAACGAAAAGTCGTCGTCTTTAGTTGACTACTTCGCTATAAGTCCAGTGTTTTTTACTTCTACCAAAAAGGACATATCGACTCCTTGGGGAACTGAAGGAGTAGTTAGGGCGCGCTCAGCCACCCATGTCCCTCTTGTGGGAATCGGTGGAATTGGACTCGACAACGTTTCCGGCGCTATCCTGGCCGGACTAGATTGCGTGGCTGTTGTAAGCGCAATAGTATCAGCGGATGATCCCCTTGCTGCCACCGAATTACTGAAGAGCCAAGTCGTCAAGGCGAAGCAAATCCGAACAAATGGCTTAAATGAGACCGTGAAACTCTGAGAACAGCCAGACGACTTTTTGATTTCTTATTGGTATCGCCCCGGTTTCTTAATGAAATTAAAGGACATTGGAGAATTTGGGTTCATCGACAGGATCGAGCCTCTGTGCAAAATCCACAATCCTGACGTTTTACGCGGGATAGGTGATGATTGCGCAGTAATAGGAATCTCTCCTGAATTAAATCTCCTCGTGACCACCGATCTTCTGGTAGAGCGTGTACATTTCCTATTGGATTGGCAAAGCGCCCAAGCTCTAGGGGCTAAGGCGTTAGCCGTAAACCTCTCCGATATAGCCGCGTGTGGAGGGACCCCAAAAGACGTTTTTGTGAGCCTTGCTGTTCCAGACCATGTGGAAATCAATTGGCTGGAAAACTTTTACAAAGGGATGAGCGATCTGAGTGACAGATTCAAAGTCAGCATTTTAGGTGGTGACACAACACGCTCATTAACAGACCTCATAATAAACATCACCGTAACAGGCGTTTCAAAAAACGGGGAAACGCTTTTACGTAGTGGCGCTCAATCGGGTGACATCATAGTCGTTTCTGGATATTTGGGAGATTCATCAGCCGGTTTGGAGCTGCTCCTGAATTCACGCGATGTCCCCGAGAGTATAGCGTCTTCGCTCATTAACGCCCAGCTGAGTCCTACCCCACATCTGCGACAGGGTCGCTCATTAGCCCAATCAAACGCTTGCAACGCTGCCATTGATATCTCCGATGGCCTCAGTTCAGACCTTGGGCATGTCTGTAAACAATCCAGATTGGGCGCAACCATTTTCGAAGCCAGGTTACCTGTTTCTGAACCTCTTAAATGGCTCGCCGGGCATCTTGCGATTGATCCTCTCGAATGGGTTTTGAATGGGGGCGAGGACTACATCCTGCTGGCCGCAATCAAACCCGATAAATTCGGTGAAATCCGACTTAGAGCCGCGGCTGAAGGATGGGATTTAATCGAGATAGGCGTTTTTGACTCAACGCCGGGCATCAAGTTTGTAAAAGCCTCTGGAGAAACACTTCCAATAATCCCATGCGGCTGGGACCACTTTAAATCTGAAATGCCATTCGGCCAAATTTAATTTTGAGGAATTTTCAAAAAAGGGTTGACTATATATTGATATCTATATATATCAATGAGTAGAAACATTCTCCTGAGCGGAGGCTTTATGAATAGAAGCGGGATCAGCCGAAGAAAATTCATCATCGGATCAGCCGTCGGCGGAGCTTCTCTTGTCGCTTCAAATTACTTGAATTTTGACTCGTGGGCTAACAGTAAAAGCGATTCCAATGATCTCAAAATTACACCCACTCTCTGTGACGGATGCGGAAACTGGTGCGCTATCAATGTTTACACTCGCGGTGATCGTATCTGGAAGGCGGAAGGGATTCCAATCGCCGGGAACAATCATGGTCGAATTTGCGCTAAAGGACATGCTCTTCTCCACGAAGTTTACAACAAGGATAGAATAAAATCCCCTCTGAAACGTACGGGGCCTAACAAATTTCAACCCATCTCATGGGAACAGGTATACAGGGAAATAGGGGAAAAGGTTCACGAAATCATTGGGAAAGATGGTCCGCAATCACTTTTCCTGTTGCAGTATCCTGAAGGAAACGCGAGTCTTTGTTCCCGCTTTATGAATGCTTTGGGATCACCCAATGTGTTTTCACATGCCAGCACATGCTTTTTACCTCGAAATATTGGTTGGTGGATAACCACTGGTTCGGCCAAACCGGAGCACGACCTTGAACATACCCGGTTTGCTGTATTCTTGGGTCGAAATATCGCGGCAGGTTTACGTTTAAGACAGTTGAGCGATCTTTCAAAAGCCAAGGATAGAGGCGCCCGGTTTGTTGCCATTGACCCCCGATTTAGCGAACTGGCTTCTTATACCCATCAGTGGGTCCAAATAAGACCTGGCACAGATCTGGCCCTAATGCTGGCATTGGGCAACACCCTGATCGAGGAAAACCTCTATCAAAGGGATTACATTGATAAATACACCGAAGGTTTTGACGAGTTGGCGCAGAAGTTTAAGGACTACACACCTGACTGGGCTGAACAGAAAACTGGTGTCCCCAAAGCTGTGATTAGGAAGCTTGCTCATGATCTGGCAGAGTATGCCCCTCAGTCATTCGTCCATCGCGGCTATCATGGAGCTTTGGGCACACAATATAAAAACAGTTTTCAGCTTGTCAGAGCGGTCGCATGCGTCAATGGGTTGTTGGGGAATTTTAACCAGCGAGGAGGCATGTTCGATCCTCCAAAAGTTAAACTTGGCAAGCTTGATTCTCAGAAATTCCCTAAACTTCCTGAAATGGACGGGGTTATGGTCGATGGCAGTGGAGACGTTGACCGATACCCGATTACTCCGGTCGGACTCGGACTGACTCACTCCATCCCAGAGCTTGCGATTGCGGGGAAGTTAAAGGCCGGGTTTGTTTATCACAACAATCCGCTTCGTACATGTCCGAATCCTGCTCGAGTAATCGAGGGATACAGAAAGTTGGATCTTCTTGTCAGTTTTGATTACGTTCTTTCAGAAACAGCCTCCCTGGCGCATTACATATTGCCGGAGTCATATTACCTGGAACGTGATGACGTTGTTCACACGAACCATTGCTATGACTCACACCAGGTTGCTATTAGGCAGGCTGTTATCAAGCCTCTTTACGACACAAAACCAATGGTTCTAATCCTAATTGAACTGGCCAAGAGCCTTGGAATAGGAGATTATTTCAATTTTACCCTGGACGAATACAATCGGGCCGCGCTCGCTCCTCTGGGGGTGACACTTGAACGGCTAAAAAGGGAAGGGGTTATAGATCTTGGAGGAAAATGGGAACCTGGGCCGCCTCACTTCAAAACACCAAGCGGGAAACTTGAGTTTGTTTCTTCCACACTTAAAGATTTGAATTTGCCTTCAGCGCCAGAATTGGAAGATCCTCTCGTGACCCCAGACGAAAGCGACATTCGCTCGTTCCGTTTGATACACGGCAAACAGGCTCACCATACCCATGCCAAAACTATCAATCAGGAATACCTAAAAGAAATTTCCGTGTTGAACGACATGACCAGGGTGTGGATCCATCCGGACAGAGCAAAGGCCCTTGGAATAGAAGATGGGGACTGCATGACCATAAGCAACAATGTGGGGAAAGGTCGAGCGAGGGCACTCTTGACTCAGGGCATTCACAGAGATTGCATTTTTCTGCCAAGCTCGTATGGGGTCTATTCAAAGAAGCTTCATACAGCGTTTGGTTACGGAATATCTTACAACGATTTTCTTCCAACTTACTTCGAACCTGTACTCGGACACTGCATGTCAAATGAAATAATTGTAAGAGTTGAGAAAACACCTGCATGAACCGGGTCTTCTAAAGCCATAAGTTTTACCTGATGTCACTAAAGGATAGTAAAATTGCCGGCGGTTCTTTTAAGTTTCAGCACAGCCGGAAGGATTTAAGGAACCTACTATGCCGCGTTATGGAATAGCGATTGATAGTACAAAATGTGTAGGATGTCATTCGTGCCGGGTCGCATGTCAAAATCAAAACAGCCTGGAATCGAACGAAACGTTTAATTGGATAAAACACAGAGACCGGGGGCGATATCCTTCTTACTATAAAGAATTCATTCCTCTGCAGTGCAACCATTGTGAAAACGCCCCCTGTCAGCGGGTGTGTCCGACGGGCGCTACATATACCTCAAAGGAGGGGGTTGTTCTTGTAAATCCCAAAACGTGTGTAGGCTGTAAGTACTGTATGGAGGCATGCCCTTACAAGATGCGAATTATTGATCATCGTCGAGGCATAGTTGAAAAATGCCGGCTTTGTATTGAGCTTGTTCGTGATGGTGGAACACCTGCATGTGTCACTACATGTCCGACTCAAGTTCGTATCTTCGGGGACCTGGATGATCCTAAAAGCGCTGTTTCAATATTCATAGCTAAAACCGGCGCGCAACCGTTGAGACCTGATTTGGGAACAATTCCTAAAATTTTCTATAAAAGGAGCTGATCATGCAAGATAGCGCTTGGGGTTGGCTTATAATTACTTACCTTTTCCTTGCTGGAGCAGGTTCTGGAGCTTTTATAGCGGCAGTAGCATGTGATCTCTTGGCGCCTGATTGGTCTAAAACTCTGGCAAGGGCAGGGTCATTGGTCTCTGGTCCGCTGGTAGTGATAGGAACTTTATGCTTGGTGCTTGATCTTGAGGCAGGTTTTTGGCAGCCGTGGCGTCAGATTTATATGGTTAACAATTTACGCAGCATGATCTCCTGGGGTTTTATCATACTCTCCATCTTCATTCCGATCGCACTAGTGTACGCCGCAGCGCTCAATGAAATAACGTTTGTCGGAAAGCTGGCGCAAAAATATATAACAATCATAGAAATTATTGGGAGTATTTTCGCTGTGGCGACCGCTACTTATACCGGGGTCCTTATTGCTGTGGTCAATGGAGTCCCATTCTGGAATACACCATTAATGCCCGTACTGTTTCTGGCTTCGGCAATTTCGACAGGTTTGGCGGCGGCAATGATCGTGGCTGCCATAATTGATGTTAATACTATTAAGACATTGTCGAACTTCGCTCTCGGTCACGTTATATTCCTGTCTGTAGAAGCTTTAGTATTGATGTTGTTTGTTTTCATGTCCTTGACCCGGTCTACGGAAGCGGCGGCTTCCGCCGGTATGCTGATATCCGGAATGTTAAGCCCATATTTCTGGGGTCTTGTGGTGATACTAGGGCTGGTTGTGCCATTCATCCTGAGTGTTTTCGAATTCCTGGAATACGGACAAATGCCTAAATCACTCGTTGTCGGGGCGGACATCCTGGTCCTGATAGGAGGAATGAGCATCAGGGCGCTGATTGTATTTTCCGGGACGCCTCCACAAATCATTTAGTGAAGAATTGGACTATACAGTCTCCAGTTTTAGAGCCGCTGGATATTGCACGAGATTTGATGCGCTTCTCTGGAATTGAACAGGCGATAGATGTTTAAAAAACCACGAATTTACTTTTTTTGAGTTAGGGAACAACCATGGAACCACAAACTGATAATCAGGAAACACCAGTTGGAAAAGAAACAATTGTGGAAAACGAGATTGAGTCCGAATCTTCCGAGGAAATTGTTTCCAACAATCATGACAATGCCCAGGCGAAAAGAGGAAGGATGATAACGGCCGCCCTTGTGGCTACAATTGTTATAACGTTTATTGCTGTAATGGTCGCGGGTATATTCGAGCTGACAGGCCGGTTTCTCAGGGAATGCCCTAGGGAATTGCGCGTAAATGATCCATCCCCAATCCTTTGGAATGACATAGTTTCCGCAAAGTCCACAAAGGTTGGCTTAGGGGTCCCAGAGAAACTGAAACAGGAAACAGCCTTAAAATCTTCGATCATGGGCCAAAATTGAGTTGTTAAGAATTTGGTCGCTCCCTGATCCAATGTTGGAGGAAGAGAAAAAATGAATGCTCCTGATTACACAAAAGGTTATTGGAACCCGTTTTTGGCGGGAATTGCTCTGGGGCTAGTTTTGCTCCTCACGTTTTATATTATGGGCACAGGCCTGGGAGCCTCGGGCGCTGTTGCCAGAACCGCGGCTGTTTTGTCCCATGTGGCTGCTCCGCAAGCCGTTGAACACAATCTATATTTCAATGGGTTCTATAAATCCGGGGCTAATTATCCTTTGATTGACTGGATGGTATTTGAAGTCATAGGTGTTTTCTTTGGAGGACTAATTGGGGTCATCACAGCTAAGAGATTCAAATTATCGGTTGGAAAGGGGGCGACTTTCCCGGTAAGCGCCCGCCTGCTCTTGGCGTTCGTAGGTGGAGTCGTAGGCGGTATAGGCACTCGTTTCGCTATGGGCTGCACGAGTGGGCAGGCCCTTAGTGGCGGAGCCACGATGGTGGTAGGTAGCTGGGTCTTCATGATGACCGTTTTCGCAACGGCGTTTGTCGCCGCTTACTTTGTGAGAAAGGAATGGCAATGACTGGTCCCCTGTATTTAAACGAAGTAATAGGCGTTCACACCAGTCTTTTCGTGGCTATCGGCATTGGGGTACTCTTTGGATTTGTCCTTGAACGGGCCGGATTTGGCGACTCTAGGAACCTTACGTCTATATTCTATTTTCGCGATATGCGAGTGCTAAGAG
>JACWAG010000183.1 GCA_014874425.1 Syntrophaceae bacterium
TCTTGAGTGTTTGCTGTAAATTGCCGGATGAACCGGTGTTAATGTTTGTTGGGGGATTAATTGCAGGCGGCTTTGGCAAGTTTGTCTTGTTTTGAACTTGAATCTGAGGACGTGGAGCCACTCTTTGAACAGGCGCGGGTTGGCGGCCTTGAGTAATAGGTTGGGACGCAGGAGAGCCAGTAGGAACTCGATTAAAAGACGAGCCGACATTAGGCGTATTGGCCAATCCCTGATTTGGCGCGTGGTATGGACCTGTATGTGTATGATTAAACGATGTCCCAATATTGTTTGGCGCAACATTTGGGGTCATCACTGGGCGCGGTTGAACTACTGGAGGCGGTGTAAAACTGCGAGAAACGGGCGCTGAACCGTTAGATGTTTGCGCTTGCGCCGTTCCGACGGCTGTAATCATGACGACGAAAACAACGATAACCCTGAAATACATCGCCCCTCCATTTGGCATTAGCCAAGCATCCGATTAAATAACGTTGTTTAAAGACTCTCCCCAAAACAGGCTTCTATTGTTACATCTTTTATTAACAACTCACCTGATATGTTTCTTCATACCAAGAGGTTGTGGTCTCTGACTTACCAGCTAGATAATATATCCACGCGAAACACAAATCAATAAATAAGTAAGGGGATGATAAAAAATGATTACCGTCTAACCACAGGAAACCAATCATATAGTGGCCGTCTTCGTATAAATGGCAGGGAATGCTACTCGGGAACAGCGGGAAACAAATAGATCGCCTATTTCTATTCGCGCCCTATTTGATCGGAGACGGGAAAAGAGTATATTAGTAATTATTGACGTGGACGGTAATTTAGTCGTAGTAGTTGCACTGATTTTGTTGAGGTTATTGAATCTACGAGGTTTTCGCAATGGCCAATCTAGAATTGTTGCGTCAGAAAAGAGAAGATATTTTGCGTTTAGCCGCTGTTTACGGAGCAAGAAATGTTCGAATTTTCGGTTCTGTTGTTAGAGGGGAGGCCGGAGTCGACAGCGACATAGATTTCCTTGTGGATATGGAGCCGGGGCGCACGCTATTTGACCTTGGAGGATTGCTCTTTGAACTCCAGGAGTTGCTTGGCGTTGAAGTGGATGTAGTCCCTGAAGGAGGACTCCGAGAAAATGTTCGGTCTCAAATCTTGAAGGAAGCGGCCCCGTTATGAGGGATGATCGTGCACGTCTTGTCGATATGCTGGAAGCCATTAATAATATTGAAAAATATGCTGTTTTTGGAAAGGAACGCTTCCAAAGAGACGAACTGGTCAGGACCTATATAATCTATCAATTGCAGGTTCTTGGGGAAGCGGCCTACAAGTTAACGTCAAATTTTCGATCAGATCATCCCGATGTCCCTTGGCCAAAGGTTATGGGCATGAGACATTTTCTTGTTCATGACTATTTTCGGGTTGACTATGACATGGTGTGGGATACGACAGCACAGGATTTACCGCCGCTAAAAACCAAGATCGAACGCATTTTGAGTGAATTCAATAATATTTAAATAGTCTGGCTATCTTGGACATGCCATTTCTGAAACACATCCGCCCTTGGTCGCGCAATTCCCGCTGCTTCTAGTCGCTATCAAGTGGGCCTATATTGTGAACATGTTTTCAATTACCTCCAAAAAGGAGCTTTTGATTTTGTTGTCCAAGTTTTATTGCTGCCGCATCACCTTCATCAATTGCTTTTTCCTCCGCTGCCTTACTGGATGCTTGTGAAGCTTGACTCGTCAGGCTCTCGCTCTTTGAAAGTTGTGGTGTAATAATTTTGTCCACCACATTTGTTGTTTTGTCGATGGCCCCAGAACCGCCGACGATAGCATCTGGTGTATTGCCGATCAGGAACAAAGCCTTGAACCCATCCATGAGCCAATCAAATGCGGTCACGATAGGTAATTTAGACGTTGTAGACGTATTTGCTGTCGAGGCCGTATTTGCCGCTGGTAGCGTTACACCGCCCGCTAAGTCGTTTGTCCCGCTTCCATTTTTAGTGACAACGGTATTCGTTATGGGCAGCGGTTTTGCGACATTGCTTGCCGCAGCAGCCACAGGTTTAGTCGCAACATTAGATGTGTCAGGAGCCTTTGGGGCCGACACCACATTCTTTGTGTCAGACCCTTTCAGAGTTGTCGCCTGATTAGTCGAAGTTGCCGGTTTTGGGTCATAAGGGACGGTCGGGGTAACCGTTTTACCATTAGAGACCATGCTCAGGTATTGAGGGCCAGACTTCTTATCTACACATTCCAAGGAATATCTACCGTCAGGCTGCGGCACCATTTTCCACTCAGTGCCTGAATTCCCCTTGATACCTAACCCGACCGCCCAGGCGCCATCGCTTTGCTGTCCGTCAAGGTAAACTTTGCTGCCTGTACAATCAGCGCATTTAAATCGAATATTACCGCTTGAATCGGTTTCCTTTTTCCATGTCGTGCCTTTATTCCCGGCCACTCCTAATCCAACAGTGCCGTCATTCTTGCTGCCATCGACGTATTTTGCGCTCTTGTCAACACCCACAACCTCAATGGTATACAAGCCCCCACCCTTATCATGAATTATAAACTGCGACCCAACCGAACCCATGAGCACTCCGGAACTCGGTTCTTCGGCTTTAGTTGATTTTGTCTTATCAGAGCTATCTGTTTTGGAAGTCGTCTTTTGAGAGCTGGTGCTTGGGACGGTCGTAGCAGTCGAACCTGGTTTTGAATTATCCTTTGTAGGTGTTGAAGAACTGGCAGTGGCGGAAGGAGGGCTTGGAACAGGACTGGCGCTGTCGCCCTTCAAACTTAAAAGCTTCGGCCCGGAATCTTTGTCAGCGCATTCGAATGTCACTACTCCGTTAGCGCCTTTGTTCATCTTCCATAAAGTCCCTGTGTTGGATTTAATGGCAAGGCCTAACTGATCGGCGGCGCCACTCTTGCTACCATCAAGATACTTGGCGCTCCCACTACATTGGACACACTCGAGGCTAACCAGGCCATTCTTCTACGTATGGACTTTCCAGACTGTTCCATTGCCGCCCTGCGTGCCTAAACCAACATCAGAACCGTCTTTTTTGACTCCATCAAGGAACCGGTCACCCTTGTTTGAACCTGCTACTTCAAGGGTATATGTATCGCTACCGACCTTGTTCATCTTAAACTGCGTCCCAGTGTTAGCCATCTGAAGCGTGGTGTTTGCCTGCGCCGCCGGCGCTGGAGCAGACGCGACACTGGCAGGGGTGACCGACACTGAAGCTACAGTAGCCGGCGCCTTAGGCGGGGTCGCGGGCGAAGACGCGACTGGCGCTGGGGTGGCCGGAACAGCCAAACGGGGCGTTTCAGGGGCAGGCGCTGGAGCGGGACTTGCCGCTACGGGAGCTGGAGCGCTCGGAGGTGGATTAATTATTTCCGTCTTCAGGCTGAGTAATTTTGGGCCTGAGTCTTTTTCAGCGCATTCAAAGGTGACTACGCAGTTAGATCCTTTGTTCATTTTCCATAAAGTGCCTTTGTTGGATCCTATGGCA
>JACWAG010000184.1 GCA_014874425.1 Syntrophaceae bacterium
ACTTTTGAAGACATTGAGCGATATTTCGGGACAGAAATAGCCACTCTGGTCGACGGCGTCACAAAAATCAGCAAAATAGCCTTCCAGTCCAAAGAAGAACGGCAGGCCGAGAATTTTCGAAAAATGATCCTTGCCATGAGCCGGGATATTAGAGTGCTCCTCGTCAAACTGGCTGACCGTCTCCACAACATGCGAACTCTTTCTCATATGCCGCGGGAAGCGCAGATACGAATATCCCGTGAAACCATGGAAATTTATGCTCCCTTGGCGGCCCGTCTGGGGATTTTCTGGCTAAGGACCACCCTTGAGGACCTCGCCTTTGAATACCTGGAGCCCGATCGCTACGAGTTCATACAAAAGCGACTTGAGGAATCTGTTGAGGAAAGAGAGGAATATGTCAACAAAGTCCTCAACATAATCGGCGAGAAGCTTAAAAAAGAAAACATTAAAGCCATTACAAAAGGAAGAAATAAAGATATATGCAGTATTCACAGGAAGATGCTGTCCCAAAAACTCGAATTCGATCAGTTGCATGACCTTACGGCGTTCCGAATAATTCTAGACTCTGTCAGTGAATGTTATACGGTTCTGGGATTAATACATGCTTTATGGAGACCTGTTCCCGGAAGATTTAAAGATTATCTCGCTATGCCTAAAAGTAACGGCTACCAATCGCTTCACACAACGGTTATCGGTCCGGAGGGTCATAGGATAGAGATCCAGATCAGGACGCACGAAATGGACTTGATAGCTGAAGAAGGCATAGCCGCTCACTGGTCCTATAAGGAAGGCAGGTCTGTGACCCCGGAGGACACTAGGGTCGTAAATTGGTTGCGCCAGATGATGGAGTGGCAGCAAGATCTTGATGACCCCAGAGAATTCCTGGAAAATGTTAGGGTCGATCTGTACCCTGATGAAGTTTATGTATTTACACCCAGGGGCGATGTCAAAGAATTTCCGCGAGGCTCGTCCCCCTTGGACTTCGCATATTCTATACATACCGAGGTTGGAAATAGTTGTGTCGGCGCTAGGGTAAATGGAAAAATGGTGTCCCTCAAATACGAACTTGTCACCGGAGACACCGTTGAAATCATTACCTCAGCACACCAAAAACCTGGAAAGGATTGGCTCAAGCATGTAAAGACAGGAAGAGCAAGAACCAAAATCCGCCACTATCTCATGAGCCAAGAGCGCGAGAAGGCCATCGAGATCGGTAGGGATTCCGTTGAACGGGAACTTCGGCGATGGAAAATTGATCTAAAACGCGTCGAAAAGGATGGTGGGATCCATAAGATTGCTCAGGAGTTTAATTTCAAGACAGAACCTGAACTCTACGTGGCAATCGGACATGGCCGTCAATCAGCAAAGGCTATTGTAACCAAGCTAGTTCCCCAAAGCGAACGGGAACAGCAAAAGGTTATAGCTTTAGAGGAAAAACTTAAAACACCAAAGAGACCGACTGGGAAAAGTGGGGTTAAGGTTCAGGGCCTTTCGGACATGCTGGTCCATTTCGCGAAATGCTGCAATCCTTTGCCTGGCGATCCAATACAAGGCTTCATAACGCGTGGAAGAGGCGTGACGATTCACAAAATTGATTGCGTTAATCTCCCGGACGCAGACCCGAAGAGGATCGTAGAAGCTAGTTGGGATGATGATCAGTCGCTCGTAAGAACTGTCAAGATCGGATTAATCTCGGAAAATAAGCCTGGGATGCTGGCGGCGATAAGCGGAGTCTTCACTTCAAATGACTCGAATATTATTCAGGCAAATGTTGTCTCGTTTGATGAAACCAACGCTCGAGGAACTTTTCTGGTAGGTGTCCGGAACGTCGAGCATTTGACCCGAATCATCAACGCCCTGAAAAAGGTTAAAGGTGTTCGGGAAGTTGAACGACGGGGAACCGTCTGAATAGAAAATCACAAGGTCCGAACTGATAGCCGGTTCCCGCCCGCCTAGTTGATCAAGGGGCCTTCTTAATGACATTCGCCCTTATGCATCGTGTACAAACTTTAGCCCTTCTTACACGTCCGGAAGGCTCGATAATTCTTAACTTCTGAAGATTCGGCAAAGATATCTTCTTTGTGCGGTTGTGAGCGTGGCTGACATTATAGCCTCTCAGCGGTTTTTTACCGCAAACTTCGCAAACTCTGGACATGTTCTTTCTCCTATAAATGACACTTCATTTTGAACAAATTATTTAGACATTTCAACGAAAGCCATTCTTAACTGAAACAGGGTGTCATCTATAAGTTTTTTTTCCTGTTCTGTCAGATTTCCTCTCGTTTTTAACTCTAATAGTGATATCAGATCAATTGTTTGACTGGCGCCTTCCAGGTCTGGCTCCATCGGTTCCTTCATGTCAGGCGTTCGGATCAGACCAAGCTGAAACAACGCTGTTTGGGCTAAGCTTGTGATCAATGTTGAGAACTCAACCGGCGCTCTTGGTCCACGTTCTTTCTTTCTTGGTTCGTCCTTGGGCGCTTCCTGTGATTGAGCGGGCGCTTCTTGTTGCTGTTTCTGAGGTTCTTGAGGTTGGTCGGGGGTTCCTTCCGCAGAAAACCGTCTTTTATCACTAACTTTAAACCCTTGGGTTTCTTCGTTCTCGTAATCCGCCATTATATCTCTCCTCTTTACGGAAGTAATTTGGGGAGTTCACACTAAAACATAGTATGTTACAAAAAATAGTTTATCTTTTCAAGAAATTATTTCGGGGACGCAAAGGATTGAGTTTTTCAAATTCTTCAACAAGTTTTCTGGATATGCCGTCAATCTTCTCCGGTAAAACCACATTGACCTTTACAAGGAAATCTCCTCTAACTGGGTCCCTTAATGAAGGAAATCCCTTGCCTCTGAACCTGAAAGACGTCGCGTTCTGAACTCCAGCGGGAATCCTTAAAGCGACTTTTCCGTCCGGGAACGGTATTTCAATCCTGGCGCCAAGAAGAGCCTCGCCAAGTGTTACAGGGACATTCAGAAAAATATCTTTGCCTTCACGTCTAAAAAATCTGTGATCTTTTACCGATAAGCTTAAGAAAAGATCCCCCGGTCTGCCTCCTCGAGTTGAAGGGCGTCCCTGACCGCTGACTCTAATCCTGGAACCGTTATCCACACCAGCCGGTACATAAACTTCTAGTGTTTTGTAAGGTGTGGAAACAGATTTTTTTGTCCCATGGTAAGCTTCAAGAAAGGTTACCTCTAGATCTTGTTCAAGACGTGAAGCTTTGGCATTGTCAGCATTAGGTGACCTCATTCGATGAGAAGCTCCGAACATTTCGGAAAACCATTCCTCAGCCGGTGAAGGTCCTTTCGTTCCAAAAAAATTAGACCCATTGAAATTATTTCTCCGAAAACGACCGGCGCCAAAAGCCGATCCATCTCTGAAAAATTGCTCAAATCCCCCTTGAGAAAAGCCGGCTTGCCCAGAGGCGCACATATCGTATTCCTGTCGGCGCTGTTTATCGCTAAGGATTTCGTACGCCTGGGATATCTCTTTGAAACGAGCCTCCGCCGTTTTGCTGCTAGAGTTGAGATCAGGGTGATAACGTCGAGCCAATTTTCGATAAGCTGATTTTATTTCAGCGTCGGTAGCGTTTTTCTCGACCCCTAGGGCCTTGTATGGGTCAATATTTTCCATCTACTCCAATCAACCACAAAACAAAAGACGTTCAGACTGTAATGTTAAGTATCCAAAGTAATCAGTCTCTACATTCAATCCGAACACACTGGTGAGGCTCGTCTTTTGACTTAGGAAGATAAAGATCAAGGATTCCATCTATGTATCTTGCCTTAACCTGATCGACGTCCACAGGTCCCGGAACATTGAAACTACGTTCAAAATAACCTTCAACTCTTTCAATTGTGTGATACGCGGCGTAGTCCACTTCAGTTTGTTCCACTCTATGCCCCGAGATCACAAGCTTTCTTCCCATAAGTTCAATATCTATATTCTCTTTTCCGACTCCAGGTAACTCGGCCCTAAATATGTACGCGTCGTTTGTTTCGAGAATGTCCACAGCGGGGAACCAGCAAGTCCGCTTTTTTGACGGAGAGTCCTCCGAAGGCAAGTCCCCGAATCGACTAACCCGCTCCTGGAAATTTAACAAGCCTCTCAAGGGGTCCCACTTTACAAGAGTCATTCCCAAGCCTCCGATGGAATAGTCTAACGTATTGATGTTATTAAATCAATTAACTCGTCTGAAGATTAAGTTGTTTTTTGCATATAGTCAAGAGCAAACCACGTTCAATATTTCCATTCAATGGCCTGTCACATTTTAAGCCGAACCTTTCATTTATGATTGGTTGGAGCCAAGTACCCGGACTCCTGAAGCTTCTGCAACAATACACGGCCGGATCCGGAAGGGACGGCAATGGAATGTATTAATGGGCGGCCATTTGCCTTTGCCGGAAAAATCCCGGAATTAGGTTTAATTTTAGGGTTCAGTTCAAGGATCAATCTTGGAGAGACTTTAACAAATTTGGCCACGTCTCCGATTGAAAGGTCCTTGGTCAATTCGATGGAAGTAATGTTGTCATATGTCAGAGGAACCGGGTCCGCATACTTGAGCCCATACAGGGACTTGTTCATCCCGATTATCTTTAATGCGGCCCATCTTCCAAGCATATCTTCAACACTGTTTGGCAATGGAATGTCCCAAACACTGGATGAATTCCATTTTTCCATTAAATCCTTGGTTGTTTTCAATGACAGCGCGTAAGCGACCGAGGACATCAACCAGCCTGCCACTAACTCCTGTTTAAGGTTCTTTATACGATGAGCGAAGCACGCTGTGGCCAGATGGATATCCAATCGATCATCTCTCCAAGTGTCATCGTACATTTCCACTCCCTCACTGGAACTACACGGTCTATCCAGGGCCCATACTCCGGCCGACCTATTAAAATTCAAGGACCGAATCGTTCCAGCCAACACAGGGGCCAACCAAGCAAAGTCCTGAGGGATACCTTCTTTGGAAAAGATTTCTTCAAAGATCCATGAATATTTCCGTTTTTCCTTTAACCACTCACCCAATACGCTACGAGCGTCGAACAGCAGAAAATTGACTTGGAACTCAATTCTGGCCTTAACATCGGGTCTGGTGATTGGAACTTTTTCACCGCCAAGTTCAAAACCGTCAGCAAATAATGAGTTAGGTATAGAAAACGAAGGGCAGCCACTGGTTGAGGTATTCGGCCTTGGAACGGAGGGTGACGCTGTGTGACTCTGGCTGGGCGCCAAAAACAAGAATATGAATCCCAGAATCCAACTGATGCAATTTATGTTGAAGCATTTTTTAGATATTACCAATTGAATCGCTTTTTCACTCACTCCTTAATAGATAATCACAACTCTTTTACTTTCCTGACTGAGATGTTTCAGCTTTTTCCAATTTGTGAAGCTTTTCCTGAACAAGAATATTATGTGGATTGAGAGACAAAGACTTTTGATAGGCTTCCCGAGCCTCATTTAGTCGATTTCTGGCGGCAAGGACGTCTCCAAGGTGTTCTGCTATGATGGGATCACCTTTCACCTTTTGGCTCGCCTTCTCCAAGTATTTTAGCGCCTCATCAACCTTGCCCGCCTTGAACAGTACCCAAGCTAGTGAGTCGGCTATGTATCCATCGTCAGGTTTGATTTCTAGGGCCTTCCGAACCAGTTTTTCAGCGCGGTCCATGTCCTTGCCCATAATAGCTAGAGTATATCCGATAAAATTCATTGCGCTCGCGTCGTCGGGTTTCTCTTTCAGAATCTTTTCCATCGTTGAAAGGCTGAGCGAACGCATTGCGCTTTTTTCATAGGAATTTCCCAAGGAGTACATAAGCTTGACATTGGCTGGAGCAAGACCAAGACCCTTGTTGTATTCATTTATAGCCTCAGTATATCGATATAACTCCTCCAGGATTGATCCTTTTATGTGAAAGATCTCGGGATCTTTAGGTTCCACTTCGATCGCCTCGTCAATATATTTAAGCGATTTTGCAAAATCCTTCGTGTTAAGGAACATCAATGTGAGAACAACCCTTGAATTAATATAAGAAGGTTGACCTTTCTCGATCTTGTTGAATTCCTTTTCCGCCTCATCCGGTTTCCCCTGCTCTCTCAAGACGCGGCCTAAATGAAATCGAACCTGGTCCCATCCAGGCTTGGTTTCTAAAATCTTGTCAAAAAGCTGTCTCGCCTTATCGAATTGTTTCTGTTCAGCCAGCAGCAACGCCATTTTAATCTGTATCCCGAGATTGGACGGCGCCAACTTTGACAACTCTTCCAATGTTTGATACGACTCACTATATTTCTTTTGGCTTGCCAAGACCTGTGCCAGATTCAGCCTGGCGGCAAGATTGAAATGATCTAGCGCTAAAGCCTTTCTGTAGCTGTCCTCGGCTTTTGAAAACTGTTTCTGAATCGCGTAAATTCCGCCCAGTTCGACGTAGGCCTGGGCAGCGCTCTCTCCTCTTCGTTCGACAAGACTGTTAAAAATATCAATCGCTTTGTCATACTGCTCATCTTCGATATAAACTTTACCAAGATAGAAATAGCCCTCTTTCTCATCCGGAAAACGCTCAATCATTTGGTTGAAAGTCTTTTCAGACTCCTTCAACATCCTGTGGGACGCTTGTAAAGATCCCAAGAATATATAGAGATCTCGGTCATCCGGTTTCAGGTCCAGGGCTCGGTGATAGGCTTCGATGGCTTTGTTGGAATCTCCAGTAACCGTGTATATTTTGCCCAATATTGTGTAAGCTTCCGAAGATTTCGGGTTCAACGTAACAGCATTCTTAGCCATTACTATGGCATCCGCTATCTTTCGGTTCCTCGCAAGAACGGCCGCAATCCTCATGTGCAGGTAGGCTGATCCGGGGTCAAGATCCAGGGCGCGTTTGAAATAATTCAACATGCTCTCATTATCACCCAAAGATTCGGACTCTTCTCCCATCAGAAAGAACAGCCCTGGGTCCTTGTCCATGTCCGGCGCAAGAATGGTCTTCTTGTGTCCTGTGTCGTCAACTCCTATCAAGGCCATACCCGCCGAAAACCAAACCAGAACAACAAGTAAACTTAAAGAAAAACAACAGGCGTAAGAGGTTCTTTTTGTCATATATTCCTCATTATAATAAGTCACTTAAGCAAACATTCCATTCAGCCGACTTCACCATCGCGTATGTTGCTGATAGCGGTTTTGTAAGGTGGTTTACCGAACACAGCACTTCCAGCTACAAGTACATTTACTCCAGCTTGAGTCAACTCGTAGGAGTTTTTCGGATCCACTCCACCGTCAACTTCAAGCAGAATATCATAGCCGGATTCATCAATCATTTTCCTAATAGCTCTAATTTTGGGAAACATGGTTGAAATAAAATATTGACCACCAAATCCGGGGTTAACAGTCATGACCATGATGACATCCAGCTCCGCAAGCACATTTTCAATAGCGCATATGCAGGTCGATGGATTCAATGCCACTCCCGCCTTCATTCCAGAGTCACGTATGTCTACAAGGGCTCGATGCAAATGCACACACGCTTCGGGATGAATACTCAGAATATCTGCTCCAGCCGACCGGAAATCTTTGATATATCGCTCGGGTGTCGCTATCATGAGGTGCACGTCAAGAGGAACTTTGGCGCAGCGTTTCACAGCGTCAACAACCAGTGGTCCAATCGTGATATTGGGGACAAAGTTGCCATCCATCACATCCAAATGTAACCAATCCGCTCCAGCCTCCTCAACAGCCTTGACTTCTTCTCCAAGACGGGAGAAATCTGCAGATAATAAAGATGGAGCAATAAGAACATTAGATCTACTAGTCATAAAACATCTCCCAAACTTATTGGCGCCATAGCGTTTTAAAGCTCCACTCCCTCAATTTCATAGCCGCATTTAGGACATCGGCCTTCTTTGAGAGCGTACTTATGAATTGTGTAACCTACTCGATCTATCAACATATAGGAACAACCGGGACAATATGTTTTTTCTCCAGGTTCCCACGGTAAATTTCCTGTATAAACATAGTAAAGGCCCTCATCCAGGCCAATTTGACGAACACCTCGCAGAACAGAGGCCTCTGTTGGTGGCAAACCGAGTTCCTTGTAGCGCGGGAAAAACCTGCTCACGTGCCAGGGAGTTTCCCTACCTAGTTCATTCTTTATGAAACGGGCCATCTCCTGGATCTCGGAAGTATTGTCATTCAAGCCTGGAATCAGTAATGTGGTTACTTCCAACCATATTCCCATCCCCTTAATGTATTTTAGAGAGTCCAAAACTCCTTTGAGGCGCGCTTTACAATATTGCGAATAGAAATTATCGTTAAAAGCTTTGAGGTCAACATTCGCTCCATCAATCAAATCCCTCGCGTCATCCAACATCTCCCGACTCATATACCCGTTGGTAACAAAGACATTCAGCAGTCCGGCCTTTTTTGCCAGGATCATGGTGTCCCGCGCCAACTCGTAAAAAACCGTTGGTTCAGTGTAGGTGTAAGCAATACTCTTGCACTTGGTTTCAACCGCCATTGAGACTATCTGTTCCGGGGTATAGGCTACTCCAGAAATTTCTCCTGTTTCGTGAGGTGGTTGCGATATAGAGTAATTCTGACAGAATGTACACCTGAAATTGCACCCCATGGTAGCTATGGAAAAGGATTTGGTACCTGGAGCAAAATGAAAAAACGGTTTTTTTTCTATGGGATCAACATTCGTTGACACTATCTTGTCGTAAACCAGGCTAAACAGGGTTCCTCCCCTGTTTTCGCGAACTCCGCAAAAACCCCGTTCGCCATCCTCTATTTTGCAGCTTTGACGGCACAGTTTACACCGAACCGCGTTTGAACCTGCCTTTTCGTAAAGCGCCGCTTCAATCATCGTTTAAAGTCCTCTAATCTTTTTGACAATCGAGGTATCAGGTTTTCAAAACCACCATTTGACATCACTATCACAACATCTTCAGGTCTTAGACGCAATGTTAGAAAATCAAGGATAGAACCCGCGTCAGGAAACGCTCGAGCCGTTTTACCACGGGCTGTAAGCTCATCAGCTAGCCGTCTGGAGCTGAACAGGTCGTCCTCTGGGGCTTTCCAGGGGTCCGACGGCTCCCTTAAGGCTATGACGTCTGCAGACAAAAAAGATTCAACATATTTCTCCTGGAATATTGATCGGCGACTGGTGTTAGTCCTGGGCTCAAAAACAGCAACCAGCCTTTTCTTGGGAAATCTGAGACGAAAACCCGCAAGGGTCTCACGGACCTCTGAAGGGTGATGCGCAAAATCGTCAATTAGCATGATATCTGAATTTACATGTGAAACTTGTTGCCGTCTGGACACTCCCTTGAAGAAAGCCAATGACTCCATTGCCTTCTGCGGATCAATCCCAACCTTTTCGGCGGCGGCGACCGCGGCTAAAGCGTTTAAAACATTATGACGCCCTATCACAGGCAGCAGACCGGTTGCGATGGTATTGGAGCCTTTTGTAAATACGGCGTAAATTCCTTCCCCAGTATCGCACATTTCAGTCACATTCCAATATGATTCAGCGCTGAGTCCGTATGTCTCTGCACGAAAATTATTGGTGTTGAGGATATCACATACAATTGGATCATCGTTGCAGGCCAGTATTACCCCACGTTCCGGGACAAGGCGCAGGAATTTCTCGAATTCCCCCCGGATATGGGCCAAATCTTTGTAAATGTCCGCGTGGTCGAACTCACATGATGTCACAATCCCTACAAATGGTTTGTAATGGAGGAATTTAGGGCGTTTATCAAAAAACGCCGAGTCGTATTCGTCTCCTTCAAGTACAAAAAGTTCCCCGTTCCCAAGTCGGGAACTAGTATCAAAGTTTGAAGGCAATCCTCCGATCATGAACCCCGGGTCCATTTCCTGATCATATAACACCCACGATATCATGGAACTCAGTGTCGTCTTTCCGTGGGAGCCCGCGGCTACAACACAAAGCTTGTCATCAAGAAAGTATTTTTCAATGGCGCCCGGCATTGATGTGAAGGGAATCTTTAGATCGAGCGCCGCCCGCGCCTCTTGGTTGTCGGCCCTGATTACATTGCCTATCACCACCAAGTCAGGAGACGGACATAGATTCGAGCGAGAATATCCCTCACGTATGGTTACACCCAAACGCGCCATATGGTCGCTCATGGGAGGATAGACAGCCTCGTCCGAACCTGTAACGCTAAGACCTCTGGACAGGAACAGGCCGGCTACACCCGCCATTCCAACACCGCAGGCGCCTATCAAGTGCACATGACGGGGGTTAACGGGCAAAACAAATTCGAACTCGGTAGACTCAGTTAACAAAGATACTTCCCTTCTCTCCCGACAAGAAGCAAAGATCAGGGAAAGGTCCTATTTTATTATTGGGGGCGCGATAGAATATTCTTTCGGGTCCTCAGCCCTCGGTCGGAGAGTAATAACACCGCTTGGGTGAAATCACCAGTCCCTTCTTTTTCAAAGAATCTATTATCTTTGAAACTTCTTTGGAATCCATCTCGGCCGCTTTGGCGACGTCACCCGGTCTAACAGGTTTACCCGCACTTTTCATTGTATCTAAAACCGTCTTTTCCTTTCCGTCCATGAGGGCCTCCAAGAATGTCATTTTTCTGAATATATTCATTAACGTGAGGTTTTTATATAAAAATCAATTAGCAGACGTAATGATATAAGTCACTCTGTTTTCTATACATCGTTGCGCTTGGACCCCGCCTCTGATAAGAAGTTCAAATCCATGACTGTAATACCAGCGAGGAGTAGGGAAATGCTCGAAGAATATCAAAAATTGTTAAAAACCAAGGATGGCGCCTCAGTTCTCTTACGTCCCCTTCGGCCTTCCGATGAGCAACTCCTGCATGATTTCCTGGATCGAATACCAGACCAGGAAAGATGGTTCCTGCGAGACGATACAACAGGGATCAACGCGACACATGAATGGATCCGAACCCTTGATTATGACAAGGTTGTGCCCTTGGTGGCAGTGAACACGCTGGATGGGGCAATAATCGCAAACATTCAGTTGCATCGCCCTATTGCAGAATGTCTGCGCCATATGGCTCACGTTCGAGTAATGGTGGACCCTTCATTCCGTCGCCAAGCGCTAGGACCAAAGCTGTTGCTGAGCGCGGTCAAGCTCGCAATGGACCTGGGTATTGAGAAATTGGCGGCGGAATTCGTGGCCGGGATTCAGGAACCGGCAATAAGGGCGGCCTTGAAGCTGGACTTTTTTGAACAGGCCCGATTGAAAGATTACGTAAAGGACCACAACGGGACATATCATGATTTGATTATAATGGTAAAAACACTCCAAGCTGATTGGGATGATTTCTGATAGAATTTTGGAGCCAAGGCTTTAACTAGTAGAAAGAATTTATGACCGACCAGGAAACAAACCACCGGACATCGACTCGCATCCCGCAGTGGGACCTTAACAAATTATTGGACGTGGCTAAAATGGTAAGGGAACATGCTTCGGTCCCTTTAAGCCATTTCAGGGTTGGCGCTGCAATACTAACAAAAGGTGGCGCAATATTTGAAGGTTGTAATACCGAATGCCTTATTCCGGTTCTCGGGGTATGTGCGGAACGAAACGCCATAAACCACGCGCTGATCCATGGGCATAGAGATTTTCTGGCAGTTGCCGTTGTTTCAGATCTCTACGCTCCTCTCCTGCCCTGTGGGACTTGCCTACAATATATGCAGGAATTTTCAAGACAAAGATCCAGGGATATCCTGATAATAGCCGAAGGCCGCTCGGGAGAAAGAGTGGTTACCAGTCTGGATGAGCTGTTCAGGGGCGGCTTTCCTCCAGATACCTCAGTAAAAGAGATCCAGGACTCATTCAGTTGGTCCTCAGGTTGATTTATTTAACCTTTTCGATATGTTAACTTGCCAAAATCTGGACAATGGATTATAATTATTATTAAAGAAAATCCGACAAAACTGGAGAGACGTCAGTTATGTGGATATTCGGAATGGAAGTTGAACTCCGGGGTGTCTGAGCACCGTGGTGAATTATTTGCAATCAAGAATTTAACTGACATCAGATGTTGATTGTAGTGGTGAAAAGATGACTGACCAGGCGCTTTCGGCCGAAATACACAATAGTGGGAATTTATTTAGTGTTACGAATCTCCCGTCACAGGGGCTTGTATTCTCACGCCTTTTTTCCGTAGATGACAAAGAGCCTTTCGATCTTGTGGATTGGAAGAAAAGGTCCGCGATCATCCGAAATGAGAAGGGTCAAACTCTTTTTGAACAGAACAGCGTTGAAGCCCCGTCGTTCTGGTCTGATATGGCCGTTACAGTCGTGGCGTCAAAATACTTTAGGGGTCGACTGGGAACGCCTGATAGAGAAAACAGTGTTAAGGAGATTGTTTTCCGCGTGGCCAACACAATGGCGGGGTGGGGAGCGGACCAGGGATATTTCGCATCCGAGCGGGATGCCCGAGTCTTCCGGGATGAATTGATCGTTATTCTTATAACTCAACGCGCATCTTTCAATAGTCCTGTGTGGTTCAACGTCGGGATCGAACCGGCCCCTCAGTGTTCAGCCTGCTTCATACTGGGCGTGGAGGACACAATGGAATCTATCCTCCACTGGTATACCCAGGAGGGCATGATATTCAAAGGTGGGTCGGGATCTGGAGTGAACCTGTCAAAATTGAGGTCCACTAGGGAACCCCTTAGGGGCGGTGGCACCGCATCGGGGCCACTATCGTTTATGAAGGCGGCGGACGCGTCCGCAGGTGTTATCAAGTCAGGCGGTAAAACACGCCGTGCCGCCAAGATGGCAATATTGGACATAGACCACCCTGACATTCTCCAATTCATACGATCGAAAGCGTTGGAGGAAAAAAAGGCCCAAGCTCTTATTGAAGCGGGTTTCGACGGGTCTTTTGAAGGCGCGGCCTATTCTACTGTCGCTTTTCAAAATTCCAATCATTCGGTACGAATTAAAGATGAATTCATGCAGGCGGACGAAAAGGACGGCGATTGGACCACACGATTTATTTTGAGCGGGGAAAAGGCCGACACCTACAAAGCCAGAGATTTGACAAGGGAAATTGCGCTGGCCGCTCATGTCTGTGGTGACCCGGGATTGCAGTTTGACACCACAATAAATAGCTACAACACGTGTCCTGAAACTGGGCGAATCTCCTCGTCCAACCCGTGTTCCGAGTACATGGGGGTTGATGATTCGGCCTGTAATCTAGCGTCAATAAAACTGACTTCATTTCTGGACGCGTCCGGCTCTTTCGATACTGAGGCGTTTTGTCACACCGTTGACGTACTCATCACAGCCCAGGACATTATCATAGACAGATCATCCTATCCAACCCCGGCAATTGCCCGTAACGCGAGAAACTTGAGGGCGTTGGGTCTGGGGTTCGCTGATTTGGGAGCCTTGATAATGAGTTTGGCTTTACCTTACGACTCGAACGAAGCTCGCGAATGGGCCAGTTCAATCTCGGCTCTTATGGCATCCGAGGCCTATTTGCAGTCATCAAGAATAGCCTCTATAAGAAGGCCGTTCAGAGAATTCGAGCGCAATCGGACATCCATGCTAAAAGTTCTGAAGAGGCACAAGAAAAGCGCACAGGAGATTGATCAAAACATTGCGCCTAAAGATATCGTTGAACAAGCTCTAAAGACTTGGGATCTGGTCATTGAAAGATGCAAGAAGGTCGGGTTCTCGAACTCCCAGGTGACAGCCATAGCCCCTACAGGAACTGTCGCATTTATGATGGATTGCGACACTACCGGAATCGAACCCGAACT
>JACWAG010000185.1 GCA_014874425.1 Syntrophaceae bacterium
CCTTTGTCTCCACATCATAGCTGAAGCTCAGAAACTTGGCGGTTACGCCGCCTTTATCGACGCAGAGCACGCATTGGACGTGCATTACGCTAAACGACTAGGTGTAAAGACTGATGAGCTTCTCATTTCGCAACCCGATACTGGGGAACAAGCGTTGGAGATAACCGAGATTCTGGTTAGATCAGGCGCTATGGATGTAATCGTGATCGATTCCGTGGCCGCTTTGGTGCCAAGGGCTGAAATCGAGGGAGAAATGGGTGACTCCCACATGGGGCTTCAGGCCCGTTTGATGTCACAGGCGTTGAGGAAATTGACAGCAGCCATTTCAAGGTCTAATACGTCGGTAATTTTCACCAACCAGATGCGCCAAAAAATCGGCGTCATGTTCGGAAACCCTGAAACTACAACAGGCGGAAACGCTCTAAAATTCTACGCCTCTTTGAGACTGGATATTCGCCGTATCGGCCAAATCAAGGAAGGTGAAAACATGACTGGGTCCCGGACCCGTGTAAAAGTTGTAAAGAACAAGATGGCGCCGCCGTTTAGACAAGTGGAATTTGACATCATGTTCAATGAGGGAATTTCTTCCCCTGGAGAAATACTGGACCTCGCCGTAGAGAATGGGATTGTTGACAAATCCGGGGCATGGTATTCCTATGGTGACGATAGAATTGGCCAGGGTAGAGAAAACGTTAAGACTTTTTTAAAGGAAAATCCTGACACCTTAGCGGCAATACGTTCCAGGATCGTTGAAAACAAAAGCCCTAAGGTAATTGCAGGAGATGAGCCTTCATCAGACTTGGAGTCAGGCGCAGCAGATTCGTATGAAGAGTTTTGAGTCTCATTTGAACTGTCAGGTCAATTCATTAGCTGATTCGCCCGGTTTACACCGGGATTGGGACTATCGACAGATTTCTCCAGCCACAAGGGAGGATAGATAAGTGAGTGAATTCAAAGTTCTGTTGGTGGATGATGAAACAGACTTTGTAGTACCCCTTTCGAAACGGCTTCGTAAACGTAATCTTGAAGTTAACTCTGCATCCAGTGGACAGGAGGCCTTGGACTATTTGTCTCAGTCTCCCTGTGATGTTGTGGTGCTTGACGTCAAGATGCCCGATATGAACGGCATAGAGACACTCCGAAGAATAAAGGAAGTCGCTCCCTTGGTGGAAGTAATCATGCTGACGGGTCATGCAAATGTTGAAGTCGCAATAGAGGGGATGGAACTCGGCGCATTCGATTACTTAATGAAACCTGTGGAAATTGACGACCTGCTTTACAAACTTCAGGACGCTTATAAAAAGAAAAGCTACAGGCCAATAAGCTAGGGGCCTCCTTCCATGGACACTTCCGATTTGGCTGACGGTTTGCTCTGTCTCCACCTCCGGAATCTATTACGAACACCTGAGTCTTGATTGTACTTTTTCATTTTGTAAAATAAACTGACACCACGCTCAAACGCCAACTGTCGGACTAGACACTCCATCTCTCCGTCTACTCATAATTTCAACAAGTTACACTCGAGGTAAGGATCTTTTTCGAGGCACGACTATTGCAACCCCATCTTTAGGCTCAACCAAAAGTAATCCGGAAGATGGAGGATGAAAATAATGAAACACATGAGGCGCCTGTATGAGATGTTCATGGAAGCCTCCGTGGCACACGCCAAGTGGGACTATGAAACATCCATGAACATCCTAAATAACAAAAAAAAGCTTTGGGCTCTTGCAATGATGATGATTCCAGCGGTCCTGACAGGTTTGGCGCTCGCCGCTGACCAGTATTTGGGGGGAGAAAGAGCTTATCAGCCATCTTATTATAACCCGACAATCTTTATTGTTTCAATCGCGGTGGGAATGTGCGCGGGCCTTATCACCGGCTGCATCGGCGCTGGGGGCGGCTTTGTAATTACTCCGGCGCTGATGAGCATAGGGGTTAAAGGTATACTGGCCGTAGGGACAGATCTGTTCCATATATTTGCTAAAGCCATAATGGGTACCGCAGTGCACAGGAAGCTCGGTAACGTGTCCGTCAGCCTAGCGATAGCGTTCCTCGTCGGATCGGGGATTGGAGTTACAGGAGGAGGATTCATAAACAGGGCCATATATGAATATAACCCCGTCTTGAGTGATTTATTCATAAGCATAGTATATGTGGTGTTACTCGGGTTTCTCGGGTTTTACGCGCTTATAGATTTCCTGAAACTGCGAAAAGCACAGGGCGACGTTGGCCCCCACGGTGGGGAAAGCCCTCATGGAGAACAGGCCGCATCCGGGAAAGTAGGACTCCCAGCCAGGTTACAGGCTGCAAAGATACCGCCTCTAATCACGTTTGACGAAGACCTTCAACCTGGAGGCAAAAGAATTCCTGCCCTATTCGTGGCTATTTGTGGAGCTATTGTAGGCCTGGCCGCCGCTATTATGGGAGTAGGAGGAGGCTTTTTAACCTTCCCAATCTTCGTCTATGTGTTGGGTGTTTCTTCCTTCACTACAGTCGGGACTGACATCCTTCAAATCATCTTCACCGCAGGATACGGCGCGATTTTTCAGTACGCTATTTACGGATTCATCTTTTATACACTAGCAATGGGCATGCTTCTCGGATCTCTTATAGGCATACAAGTTGGGGCCTTGACCACAAAGGTAGTGAAAGGGATCCATATTCGCGGATTTTACGCAATCACAATTCTTGCGGGTTTCATTAATCGATTTTTTGCCATGCCGGAAAAACTCAAACAAATGGAAGTCATCAACATCTCTGAATCATTAGCCAAGGGCATAAATTTCGTAGGATCAGTCATATTCTGGGCCGTCGTCGGTTTATTCGCCATATGGGTTATCAGCAAGTTTATCTCCGGTATAAAGATTCTTAGAGGGGAGGTCTAGGACAATGATAGTGAGAGACAAGGCAAACTTTATTAAAGGACTTATTCTTGGGGTAACCTTTCTCATAACCCTTGCAATAATGTTCACGCCAAGATTTGGCGATGGGATGAACGCTCTGGAAGCCTCTGACAGACTTTTTAACTCGATATCCAAAGGCTCAACTTATTTCATCCCGGAATTGGAGAAGAAAACCAAACTGCATGTCGGAAACATTTTTCATGTCAGCGTCAAGCTAAGAAATTCTGAACTGGCTGAACGCGTGGACAAGATTCTTAATGTGGCTGGGGCCAAGGTTATTACGGAAGGAACTCTTCTTGAGGTATCCGGAGATCTGGGACAGATCTTGAATGTCGCCGTAAAAGACTCCAACGCCATGTTTTACAACCGTGATTCAGAAGTGACCGCCAAATATGGATTCCCTGGTCTCGACGTCATGTTCGGTTGGTGGAGCGCCCTGAAAGAGATTGAAAAGGACCTTACTCGTCAAAAACAATTCAAGGATGCAAATTTAGTTTCCTCCGTCATTAAGAGAGGGATTGAAGTTGGTTACAATTTCTTTAACATCAAACCGGAAAGCGCTTTTTCAAGAGCAGGAATTTTGTCCTTTGCGCTAGTGTTTTATGTAATTTACACCTTGTGGTGGGGCTTTGCGATCTTATTCCTCTTCGAAGGAATTGGATTAGAAATGAAAGCAGGCTCCAAGAGAGAGCACTAGGGTATCGGATAGCGCCCAATGCGCTGAGATTGGGCGGTCTAGATCAAAGATCGCCCTTACCCCCCGCCACCGTTTCGAAATTTCATTTACAGCTTTGGATTATTCCAAATCATGAACATTCTAACGAGATTCTTTAAGCAAATCATTCACAGAGGGCATAATAAACCCGAAGACCTTTCCTCTGTTGGAGAACTCCGAAAAGCGTTCGCACACCGTTATCATAATTTTAAACTCCTGCTGACGGCCAATAATAAGGCTCTGGAATTAATGACCAATCTTGAAAACGCCCTGGAGGGTTCCCAATCATTTGGTATGTCATTTGTACGGGCAAACTGCACGGCGACCGCTGTGAATGTTTTTAGGATCATAAAACATCTTGATGAGTTATCCCCTGGGAAATACACGGAACTTTATAAGTCTTTTAAGCGGATTCATGCTGATATCAACTCGGCCCTGGAATATAGGAAAACATTTCATAGGAGTAAACTCGTCCTGCCCATATTTGAAGTAAATCAGGATATCCTCGATGAAGTCGGCGCCAAAATGGCGAATGTGGGCGTGATCAAAAACACTATAGGCTTACCCACTCCAGATGGCTTCGTGGTCACAGCGTCGGGTTATGAACGTTTTGTCGCTCACAACGATCTGCAGGCTGAGATTTATCGGAGAATTCAGTCTATGGACAAAGAGGGGATTGAGGACCTGTATCGATTGAGTTCCGACCTTCAGAATCTAATATTGGGGGCAACCTTACCTTCAGACCTCGAAGATGCCATATTGAAGGCATATCAAACTCTTGAAGCGTCTTGTGGACAAGGTGTTCGAGTCTCAATGCGCAGCAGCGCGCTCGGGGAAGACTCTTCCGACACAACTTTCGCCGGACAGTTTCGATCTATTCTAAACGTCAGCTCCGAGAGCATAATTTATTCCTATAAAGATGTCGTAGCCAGTAAATACAGCTTGCCCGCTATCACGTATCGATTCAATCGCGGGATTCCCGACGAAGATGTCGCCATGTGTGTCGGCTGCATGACGATGGTAAACGCTCAAGCCGGTGGAGTCATGTACTCTTGTAATCCATTGAATGTGAGAGATCGGTCAATTCTGATTAACTCGGTATGGGGCCTTCCAAAAGCGGTAGTTGACGGCTCAATCGACCCTGATTTGTTCGTGATTTCTCGAAATGAACCATTTGAAATTATCCAGAAATCGATCAAAGAAAAAAGATTGGAGTTCGTGTGTTTTCCCGAGGAAGGAGTTTGCAGGCGCGAACTGACTGGGAAAAGAAGGCAGACTGAGTCCATTTCTGAGAATCAAGCCAGGGAACTTGCCCGAATGGCCGTAATACTTGAAGCGTATTACGGTCGGCCTCAAGACATAGAGTGGGCAATTGGCGCTGATGGTTCCATCGTCATTTTGCAATGCCGTCCACTACAACAACTGGAACTACCCGAAATCCACGAGAATCATAAAAATTCTCATAGAGACATCTGCGCTACTGTTTTAGCCTCAGGAGGCGAAACAGCTTCTCCTGGTGTGGGGTTTGGACCTGTATACATTGTTAGAAACGACGTCGATAAACTCAAGTTCCCGCCCAAGTCCGTACTCGTCACGATGCAGGCCTTACCACGTTGGGCCCCAATGCTAGGTAGCGCTGTCGCCCTAATTACCGAGACCGGTGGCATAACTGGGCATTTGGCCAATGTTTCACGAGAATTTGGCGTTCCCGCAATATTCGGACTTTCAGGAGCGACTGAAACTTTAACTAACGGCTTGGAAATTACTGTGGACGCCGATGGGCGAAGCCTTTATCTGGGGAAAATAGAATCGTTACTCGAAACCAAACCGTCAAGAAAAAACCTTATGGTAGGGAGTCCAATTTTTGAGATTCTCAAAAAAGTAGCAGACCTAATTGTACCTTTGAATCTTCTTGATCCGGATAGCGCTGACTTTCATCCCGGCAAGTGCATGACACTTCATGACATCACCCGTTTTTGTCACGAAAAATCGGTTGATGAAATGTTCAGTTTTGGGAAGGAACATCGTTTCTCCGAACGCGCCAGCAAGCAACTGGTCTGTGATGTTCCCATGCAATGGTGGATACTCAATTTGGATGATGGTTTCAAACAGGACGTCGAAGGAAAGTTTGTCCAAATCGACAATATTGATTCAATACCCATGCTCGCCATATGGGAAGGCATAACGGCAGTTCCGTGGGAGGGCCCTCCACCTGTTGACGCCAAAGGCTTCATGTCGGTGCTAATGGAGGCTACCGCCAACCCAGCACTGGACCCGGCAATTCGCTCGGCGTACTCCGCTAGAAACTATTTTATGATTTCAAGAAATTTTTGCAGCCTTTCGTCCCGATTTGGATTCCATTTTTCAACAACTGAAGCCCTTGTTGGTTTAAGGTCATCTGAAAACTATGTAAGATTTACCTTCAAGGGGGGCGCCGCCGATTTACCGAGACGCAGACGTCGAGCGCAATTCGTGGGTGAAATTCTTGAGTATTTTGATTTCAGCGTTGAAATAAAGGAGGATAACGCTTTTGCACGCGCTGAAGGATGCAACCAGGAAATCATGAAAGAAAAGCTGCGTGTCCTGGGCTATCTCATGATACATACCCGTCAATTGGACATGGTAATGTCAAATGACGCTTCTATAACCAAATACAGACAAAAGATATTTGACGATATAAACCTAAAAGTTCTTAGATTAGGAACCAAGCAATAACAAACCTTCTTGCAAAGAATTTGCCGATCTGATACTCTAACTTTAACTTATTCAATGAACAATCTCCATTTACTGGAGATTCCATCACAATGTAAAAATATTTGAAGGGGGGATAACCAAATTGCTAGCCCAAGTGCATTCAGGAGCGTTGGTTGGAATAGACGCCTACCCGGTGGAGGTAGAAATAGATGTGTACAACGGCCTACCCGCTGTCACGGTTGTCGGTCTTCCCGACAGCGCCGTCAAGGAAAGCGCGGCAAGAGTTAAATCCGCCATTGTAAACAGTGGCTTCCCGTTCCCAGCCAGGAGGATAACTGTAAATCTTGCTCCTGCCGGATTGAGAAAAGAAGGGTCAGGGTTCGACTTGCCTATAGCTCTAGGTGTCCTGATCGGATTAAGTTTTCTCACAAATGAAAAAATAAATAGTTACATGATTGTCGGAGAACTCTCTCTAGACGGAGGGGTGAAAGAAGTCAGAGGAGCGCTTTCCATAGCTATCTCCGCGCGTGATATGGGATTCAAGGGTCTCATTCTTCCCGAATCTAACTGTGCTGAGGCCGCGGTGGTCGAAGGGATAGAATCGTTAGGTGTCTCAAATCTGGTTACTGCGGTCGCGTTCCTTATGGGTAGGCTTTCCATTGAACCAGCTAGACCTAACATGGACGAAATCACCAAAACTATTGGAGATTATCCTGTGGATTTCCGGGACATCAAGGGGCAGGAGTACGCCAAGAGGGCTGTCGAGGTGGCAGCGGCAGGAGGTCATAATGTCTTGATGGTTGGTCCCCCGGGCTCTGGTAAGACCATGCTTTCCCAAAGGATCCCGACAATTCTCCCTGATCCCGTGTTTGAAGAAGCTCTACAGACAACACGGATCTATTCAGCCGCTGGTTTGCTCGGTAAAGACAAATCAATCATAACTCGTCGACCTTTCAGATCGCCGCATCACACCGTTTCGGACGCCGGCCTGATCGGTGGTGGAGCCATTCCACGACCAGGAGAGGTTTCCCTGGCGCACAATGGGGTATTGTTTTTGGACGAGATGCCTGAATTCAGAAAAAATGTGCTTGAGGTGCTGAGACAACCGCTTGAGGACGGAGAAGTAACTATTTCAAGGGCCCATATCGCTGTTACTTTTCCAGCGCACTTCATGCTTGTGGCGGCGCTGAACCCATGCCCATGTGGCTACAGGGGAGACCCCAAACATGCGTGTCTATGCTCCAGACCAACTATAGAACGTTATTGGGCGAAGATATCCGGCCCACTACTGGACCGAATAGATATTCACGTCGAAGTGCCCTCGGTTGATTGGCGAGATCTAACCGGGAAGGAAGATGGTGAGTCCTCCGAGGAGATTAGGGTTCGTATAAACAAGGCTCGAAGTATTCAGTTGGACCGTTTGAAGAAACATAGAATCTTTTCTAACGCTCAAATGAAAGCGTCTCTTATCAAGAAATATTGCGCGTTAGACCAGGACTCTTTGAATTTTCTCGAAAAAGTCGTGGAGCGTCTGGGATTGTCTGCTCGCGCATATCATAGGGTTTTAAAGATAGCCCGTACCATCGCCGATTTGGATGGAAGCGCAAATATCGAGTCAAATCACGTTGCTGAGGCAATCCAGTATAGATCACTGGATAGGCGTTATGATTAAAACCCGTTTCAACGAAGGCACACCCAAATTATCACTTACTGAAGAGCCAAACCTTTTTGAAGTAATGCGGTCAAATTACAAAAACCTGAATCTTCAAGGCGGTCAGGTCCCTACAGAAGTTTAGTTTTTCTCTTTTGGAGGATTTTTCAGGGACTCCACCAGCTTCTTGGTAATTTCCTTTTTCTCACGTATGAAATCCGACAAAACCTGGTTCAGTGGTAAACCATCCGGGGAGACGGCTTTGGCCCTTGAGGCGAATTCGGTATATCCGTCTCCACCGGAGTAAAGGAAATCACTTATTGCTATTGAATAATACTCGTCAGGATTGAAGCTCTTTTTCCCAACTTGTGTGATTAATACCTCATTGCCCGATGTTTTGTACTGAATACCGTATGTTTGGAGCTTCCCTCCACTACGTTTCGGCAAATCCTTGCTGTGAAGTAACACTGATTCCAAATCGGCGCCTTTGACGGAGATCTTCATAATGAGATTCTGAAAGGGTAATACACCATAAATATCCTTATTGGTTATGGGCCCGGCTTTCAGACCGTCCCTTATGCCACCTCCGTTAATCAGGCCAGCGTCGGCTCCGACGGCGTGCGCCATGACATATGCCACAAAGGTCCCTAGGGGGCTAGGTGAAAAAGATCTGACACTGGCGAGACTTCCATCAAGGTCAACTTCTGATGACCCGACTACCTCACTAAAATACGGGGACATCTTGCTGTTGTATTTCTGTATTATTGAGGCGATACGAGGATCTTCCGGAACATTTGCGTCCAATCTTATCAACTCGCCCTTGAAATCTCCTATATGACCATCCTTGACATCCAAATCGAGTCTTCCGACATATTTGGAATAGGCCCCAGCCTGGCATACAAGAGTCCCATCCAGTTTCAGCGGTTCAAAAAGAGCCGTGTGGGAGTGGCCACCTATTATGACATCAATTCCAGGGCAAAGAAGACCCAGTTTCTTGTCTTTGTCGACCCCGAGATGAGTCAGCGCTATTACGAATTTGTTCTTGCCCTCTTTCTCTATTATCTTACGGGCCGTCTTCACCGGATCTTCAAACACCAACCCCTTAACATTTTTGGGGTGTGTAAGTTCAGGCGTGCTCATGGTGGTGAGGCCCAAGATTAGTATTTTACACTTTTTATTTGGGAGCCTTTTTATGACATATGGTTTGAATAAAAGCCCCCCACCTTCATAACGGATATTGGCGCTCAGCAATGGGAAGTTCATCTCCGGTTTAAGTCGTTTCAGTAAGTTCGGAAGGCCATAGTCGAATTCGTGGTTGCCGACAGTCATGGCGGAAAAATCCATCGCGTCCATGAGCCTGACACCGAGACGGCCCTTAAAAACAGCGGAATAAGCCGTACCAGTGAAAAGATCTCCAGCCAGGAGGCTTATGGTTGTTCGTCCCTCAGTCTCGTTAGCCTTTCTGATCTTTTCCATGACAGTCATGGCCTTGGCAAAACCACCGGACATCAGCCCGTCCTTACCCGGTTCGGGACTGTAGTGGCCATGAGTATCATTCATGTAGAGTATAGTGAGTTTGAAAGAACAATTCGGATCCTTCGACCACGCGATTGTTGTGGACAAAGCGAAAATAGATATTAGCGCAAGAAACGGAATCAGACCTTTTAGGAATTTGCGAGAACAACCTGCATACATTATCTTCTCTCCCACTAAAGAGTGTGGCGCTAAAATATCAGCGGGGCCGGCTTCCAGATCAATTGGGGTTTGAAGCTTAGACTAGAATTCAAGGAAGGCTACTGGTCGGGGTGGCCGGATTCGAACCGGCGGCCTCGTGCTCCCAAGGCACGCGCGCTAACCAGGCTGCGCTACACCCCGAACATGACGTTTATAAATCTTTAGCACGAAAATGGCAAGCGTCAGTCGACGGATTTCCCGGATCAGAAACCCCGAAAAACGTCATCCCTATGACGCTTTGGACTTTACAGATCCCTCAACAAAATCAGCAAACATTTTGAGGGCGCGGGCACGGTGGCTTACTCGATTCTTTGTGTCCAGATCCATCTCACCAAACGACATTCCAAACTCTTCAAAATAAAAGACAGGATCATACCCGAATCCCCCTGTTCCACGGGGTTCATCCAGGATCCTGCCCTCACAAACACCTCTGAAAAGTCTCTGTTCTCCATCAGGCGCCACAAGGGCCATAACGCAGACAAAGCTGGCGGTTCTGTGACCGGCGCCAATGTCCTTCATTTCCTCAAGGAGCTTTACAAATCGCCGCATATCATTGCAGTTCGGTCCTCCATACCTTGCCGACATCACACCCGGTCGCCCTGACAATGCGTCGACACAAAGACCGGAATCATCCGCCAGGGCGGTCACGCCCAGCGATGAAGCCACAAATTTAGCTTTCTTAAGAGCGTTATCCTCGAATGTGGCGCCATCTTCAACCACTTCCGGAATTTCCGGAAAATCGCTCAAAGACAACAACTTGATATCGGTTTCCTGAAGAAGTTTCTTAATCTCAATCAATTTTCCGCTGTTTTTTGTCGCAACTACTATCTCATCCAGTTGAATTGACATCTCGCGTTAATATTTCCTAATGCCCAAAGGCGGATTGGAGGATTCCGGTGGTCTGCGCGCAACAAGTTAATTCGATACCTCATTCATTACACTGTTAAGTAATTGGAGGCTTGCGCGGTAAGGATCATTCTTTCGGGATACGATGTCCTGGACAATCACTTCCAGGACCTGTTCCCCTCCAAGTTTGTTCAAAGCCCTCTCAAAGAGCCCTTCCCTGAACAAATCCATTAACTGGCCAAACGCTCTATTACGTTCAAGGTCTTTGCGGTGGTCTTTCCCACGATCCTCCAAATAACGTTTGTGTTCAAGAATCGTAGCATAAACCTCTTCCACTCCCTTATGGGCCTCGGTCGCCACACACTCCACCACTCGAGTCTCCCAACCATCGAAGCGCCTGGAGTTAGAATTCATTTGGAGCATGAACATTATCTCCCTGACCGTCTTGCCGGCCCCGTCCCTGTCCGCTTTGTTCACTACGAACAAATCGCCTATTTCCATCAACCCGGCTTTAATGGCCTGAATGTCATCGCCCATTCCAGGAACGGTGACCACAACCGAAGTGTGGGCGCTATTGACGATGTCAACCTCATCCTGGCCGACCCCGACTGTTTCAACGATGATGACGTCCTTGCCCATTGCGTCCAGAACTACAATCGCGTCAGCGGTGGATCTTGTTAAGCCGCCAAATTTCCCTCTTGTCGCAAGAGATCTTATAAATACGCCATCATCCAGAAAATGACGCTGCATTCTGATCCGGTCACCGAGAATAGCCCCTCCGGAAAAAGGGCTAGTAGGATCGATAGCGAGGACCCCTACTGTCTTTCCGTCCTCACGAAACCGGGCGATTATTCGGTCTACAAGTGTGGACTTGCCAACGCCGGGCGATCCCGTAAAACCAATTATGTATGCCCTTCCAGCATGGCCGTAGAGCTTTGCGAGGTCCGAAAACGCCTCCTTGTCTCCATCATCGACCCTTCTAATAAGTTGAGCGGTAGCCCGCACATCTCCTTTAAGGACTTTGTCCGCAAGGGAATCAATGGCGCCCAAATTGCTTAGCTCCTTTGAACCACGTTAAGAAATTCTCTATTACTTCAAACCCAATGGAAGGCCCTTTTATTGGTAAATAGCTATCGTCGGAATGTCAACAACAAAAGCTCCAGATCTCTGCCCGTATCCGAGAAGCATTGCGCCAATAACCTCTGATGTACGCAAATATTTCTCAGACCTGGAGATGATTTTATCTGAACCATGTTGGTTCAGGCTGGACCTTGGTTATCATGTAATATATAAATGGTACCCTGTTGTGTCTTCATAAGGAGAGTTTATGACCAAGAAGTTCCAACAATTCCTCGGATCAGAACCGGGCACGGTTGTTGAATTGATAAGTGGAGAAAAGTCGCCTGTCAAAGTAAGGACAGAGGATGGCTTTGAATTTTGGTTAAGTTCCGATGACTTCAAAAATTACTATAAAGAGCAAGGCGCCCCGAGCCCTGACAAATGGAAACTATTTGTAACCGACGAAAGTGGCGCCATGGTGGAGACCCGGGTAGCCAAAGAGGCTGTTGATCTTATTAATATCTTCAAGGTGGCGTTTCAGGATTTTATGAAAGCCAGATGTTTCCTGAAGGATGTTTACACGGAGCATAGCGCCGGGACAAAGGCCGACATTCCGGCAATCAGAGAATTGCTTAGAAAGTCAGCAAGATTTCCAGAAGCCATATCTGATAAAAACATTGATGATATCATACACCTTAGCTCAAAGGCCAAGAACCTCCTGAAAGGCGACGTCTTTGCCGTCCTTGATTGGCCGTTGAATCATTCCGTTGAAATCGGTCCAAGAGACGAGACTTCACGGAAAACTTCGGACGAAATCGTCAAAAAACCGGTAAGGAATACGCCTCTAAAAATGAAAAATGTTGAACTCAGCGTTCAGAATGAAACTCTGACTATAACGGTTGACCTCTCCAAAGAATTTGGCCCGTCAAAATCCGGGAAAACAATTATAGTGGCGTCTACAGAAGGAAACAAGACTGTGCCTGGTCGCAATGAGAAAATAGGGCTCAACGTGTACAAAGAACTCGGCGCAGCAAAAAAGTCTGGAAACAAAACGTCTTTTAAGAACATGGAGATGCAGGTCAGCGACGACAGCTTGACTATTACGGTCGATCTCTCACAGGAACTGGGGCCGTCAAAATCAGGGAAAACCATTATTATAGGCTCTACTGGCGGCAATCAATTTGTATATAGCAGATCTGAAAAAATTGGGCTAAATGTATATAAGCCAATATAACTATTAACTTTTCACGGCGTAACGCTAATATCCGGTCCTTGCTTTTGAAACGATAAAAATTAAATAATGTTATATTTACTTGTCCTGGGTTTCATTTTTATGAACCCGCAAATCGGAGGTTAATATGTTTGTTTTTGGAACCGCTGAAGATGTGTTTACAATGGCTGTAAGAATCGAAGAAAACGGCCATGCTTTTTATGCGGGGGCTGCAGAAAAGGCAAAAGACGCCGAAACCAAGAAGCTGTTTGAAGAACTAGCCGATATGGAGGCAAATCACATCAAAGCTTTTAAATCGCTTAGATATTCTTTACCGGACACCGCTCTTTTTCCAGGAGTGTGGGATCCCGAAGGTCTTGCTGAAAGTTATCTTCAAGCCTCAGCGGACACTCATATTTTTACCGTTGAAGCCGCTGATTCGCGTTTGAAAAATGCCAACACCGCCCAGGAAGCTCTGGACATGGCGATTCAGTTTGAAAAAGATTCGGTAGCTTTCTTCCTCGGCATGAAAGAGATCCTGCCTGACCCGAAAAGTAAATCAGAGATCGACCAACTCATAAGGTCTGAAATGGAACATGTGAGAATGTTGACCAAAACAGCCAGGAATATTTCGGAATCTGACATGGCCGGGATCGCCTGATCCCTAAATCTTACTCAGGACAACTTTGTTTCGACGATTTTAACTGAAGGGAGATATGTCCGGTTTGAGGCGAGGCGCCTGTTGCTCGGCGCCACCATTTACCCATACTTGGACCCATAAGCTAATTCTCTTTACATGGATGGATTTTAAGCTGATTCCTTTTCCTGTTTCCCGGCTCTCAGCGTTGTCTCAAGCTTACTCCCTTTTTTAGGTCCTTCAAGTATTTCCAGACTGGCGAAACATGAACCATCGTTGGTTCCAAGACAGGAGAGGACTTTACACATTGTCGGAGAACCATCGTCCATTACCGTAATAATGTCACCGGAACGTAAAAGCTGATCCGCCCTTAAACTGACTTGTTTGGGCTTGGGTTTTCGCATTTTGTCACCTCGACTTAACACCGCCTCTCACCAAAAGAACCTAACTGGAAAGATCGTCGGCTGAAGGAAAAAACTTCTCAAAAATCTGGTTTACCTTGTTCTCCATAGTTTGCGCATGACCAGAAGAATCGTGATCAAAACCAACTATGTGCAAGATACCATGTATTAACAAATACATGAACATCTCTTCGAGAGTATAGTCTAAAGATTGGGAATCTGAAACAACCCTGTCCCAGCATATTACAACATCTCCCAACAGATTAGGATCACCCGAAGAAAGTCCGGCTTCTTTTTGGCAGAAGGAAAGCACATTTGTTGGCCCCTCCTTCCCCCTATAGGTCAAGTTGATTTCAGCCATAACTTCAGAATCAACCACAGTCACCGACAATATCGAATCATCAGCGCAACCCAAGTCCTGTAATATTTGCTCCGCTCTCTGCCGCAACTGGTTCCATTGCGTTTGAGGTTCTGTCTGCCGCCAATCTATGAGGATCTCCATCTTTTTTGTCCTGGGAATTTGAATCTTCGGGGTAATCAATTCTAGAATGGAGAACCCCTTGCAAAGCCCTTACGTAGGATTTTGTTATGGCCTGAATGTCCTTTAAGGTTAGATGGGACAGATCTAGCTGTCCCTCCTCGAACAGGTTCATGATCAAGCCTTGGACCTTCTTCTGAATCCTGGCTGGTGTAGGGTCTGGTAAGGTCCTACACGCCGCTTCCGCTATGTCCGCCAGCATTACCAATGCGGCTTCCTTGCTGTCCGGCAGCGGTCCCGGATATCGAAATTTTTCTTCCGCGACGGGAAGGCGAGATTTATCTGCCTTTTCTACGGCCTTATAGTAAAAGAATTTGATCAGACCAGTGCCATGATGTTGCTTAATTATATCAATAATCGGCTCACCCAATCGATACTCCCTGGCTTTTTCCACACCGTTTTTTACGTGTGACACCAGGATCAGAGCGCTCATAGTGGGCTCCAGCCGATCATGAGGATTGATACCACGAACTTGATTCTCAATAAAATATGTTGGCTTTGAATTCTTGGCGATTTTCCCGATGTCATGGTAAAGGGCCCCTACCCTTGACAATAGAGGATTGGCCCCAATGGCTTCAGCAGCGGATTCAGCCAGGTTGCCGACCAACATCGAATGGTGATAAGTTCCCGGAGCGTCTAAAGACATTTGTTTTAACAATGGGTGGTTCAGATTGGCTATTTCCAGGAGCCTGATGTTTGTAGTGTAACCCAGTCTTTCCAGCAAAGGGGTGAGCCCGAGAGTTATGGGCCCACATATGATCCCACCCAGAAAACCAAGGCCAATTTCGTAAACATCCTCAGTCTTTTGCAATTGGCCCATGGCCAGCTTAACACTCAAAACCGAAACCATATTGACTAAACCAACCACAAGCCCGGCCCTAAGAATGGCTGTGCAGTCAGAAACTTTGCTCACTCCATGCA
>JACWAG010000186.1 GCA_014874425.1 Syntrophaceae bacterium
GAGTAAGGGTAATGGGTGAAATAATGAGTGTAAATAAATTCCTGGATGGCACAGCCCAGGAAAGGAAAGAAACCCTCGATGCGCTCCGAGACTATGGATTTAAGGCGGTGTTTGTAAAAGAACCAAGATTTTCTGGAATTGTCAATGAAGGATGGAAAGAGGTACCCGGAACGCGAGAAAACTACGTATATTTTCTAAATAAACTGCGCCTATCAATTCAAAGCCATCTCCCGGATGAAAATTTGCCTCGAATGTTAAATCGAGTCAATTGAACCAGACTTGATAGAGGAGGAACGTTTGACCCGACGGCGGATTTCGACCAAAATCATATTATTCTGGTTTTTGGCTTTTGTGCCTCTCTTGATAACGCTGGAGGCATCTTCATACATTCTGATGAAAAAGACCATACCGACCAGAATAACCGCTAGACTCGGGAAGAGAAGTTTAGATTTTTACGTTGCGCAAAGAAAACATACAGAAGTCAATCAACCCGAAATACTATCCAATCCCACCGGATCAAAAGGAATTAACGACAATCACGCGGGAATGAGGATGTTCCACCCCAAACTGGGGTGGGATTATCCGCCAAACATAGTATATCGTGATATCGATGGAATAACATATCATCACGGCAATCTTGGGGAAAGACTTTCCTCCGATTCCTACGACACGGCCCTGATTGCGACTTATGGAGATTCCTTCACCTATTGCGCCAACGTAAGAGACGATTGTACCTGGCAGACTTTTCTGGCCAAAAAACTGGGCGCTAATGTTCTAAATTTTGGTGTGGAAGGCTATGGAACGGACCAAGCCATGATGAAACATGAGCTTCAAGAACAAACTAAAGCAAAAATTGTCATGCTGTGCATCTTGCCCGAAAACATTAATCGGGTTGTCAACATCTATAGACCTTTCTATACTTACAATGACCCTTTGCAACTCACCAAGCCAATATTTGTTAGAAAAGGCAATCGACTTGTCCTTATGGCAAATCCTCTGAAATGCGTTGACGATGTGAAAAAACTCGACGATAGGACATTCCTTGAGAAATTAGCGAAGCACGACTACTGGTATCAACTGGATAGAAAATTGCCGGACATGTCATTCCCCTGGACCATTTCTCTTTTCCACTGGTCAAACCCAGTTTTTGAGCAAATTGGCATTTCACTGCCGGCTGTTTTTCACAATATCCGGACACCACACTATCCTTGGAATTTATTTGACGAAGAATACCCGTTTTCGGTGATGCGACATCTTGTCGATCGTTTCGAGGCAAATGCCAATGCGCTCGGTTCAACTCCAATAGTCGTGATAATGCCCCACAAAGATTTTATTCAGGAGACAGTGAACTATGGAATGAATAGAACGGCCAGGCTTGTAAGCTACTTGAAGACCCAAAAATACCCTTTTATTGACGTGGTTCAAACTATGGCAGACATGAGGCTGTCTAGATCACAACTTGAAAAACTATATCGGGGGCACGCAACCGCAGACGGAAATCAAGTACTGGCAGACATCATCTACGGCTACCTCAACAAAAACTTTCAGAGCCTTATATCGCCAGGGAATTGATGTTTATAGCGCCTAGAAATTCTCTCTGAACGATATCACGACTAGATTTAATCTCTTTTGACTATTTTCCGAGCTTCGAGGTTGTCCACAATTTTCTGAGCTATTGTGCGGCACAAATACGGGCTGTAATGGATAGCGTCAGCATAGAGAGACTTGTGAAGATTTTCCTGGATATTAGCAAGCCATAAAAAATTGTCTCCAAATTGGAGCTTAGCGACATGCTGTGCCATGTCTTGGTATCCTGCCCTAAGATAGGGCATATAACCATCATAATCAAAATTAGCAAACAAATTGTAATTCTTGTCACACTTGTAAATGGGGATGGGCTGCCAGACGAAAAGTGGCTTAATTCCAAAACGTTCTGCAATTGATTGTATTATTTCTATATTGATTTCATAACGGTGGATCGCATTGCCAATTTTTTCAGCCGGATCACGAGCTTGATTCTTGGCAACATCCTTTGAATGGCTGAAGATTAGCCTAAATATAGGCATCTGCATGACACAATTTGTGAAAGGCGGTTTTTCTCCTTCACCCATGAATTTTGTCAACTCTTTAGTGTGAGGCGGGTCATCATCACCGTATCCCAAATCATTTAACCCATCTATAAATACAGCGACATTGGGAATAATTCCGGCCTCGATCAATTTTTCGAAAAGAATTCTCTCCTGGACTGAAATGTATCCGCCTCGGCCAAAATTGTACACTCTTATTTTTCCTTGATATCCCGATGTTAATATTTCCTGAAGGTAGGATGGGATTGTTTCATGGTCCGTCACCCCATAACCGAATGTTGTAGAACCTCCAAAAACAAATATATTTGTACAGTCAGGATTTGGGGGCCATGGCGCCTGATTTTTGATGGGTCTGAAACCATGGACATCAACATTGACGAATTTCCCAATAAAAGGTTTTTCCTTAAATTGAGTATAAGTGTCAAAGATTTGGGAAACATGTCTGATTTCCATTAACAGTATGTTAATGTCGTCCTTATCAAGATTGGGGAAAAGTTGTTTTATGGGATCTTCGTATTTCTTATAACTGTAACGGCCCTTCGTAACGTCAGTTTTTTTTTGCAAATATCCGCGGAAATCAATGATACCAGAAGCTATCAAATTTAAAACCAACAACACAATTATGGAATTCAAAACGATTAAGGCTACTATGCCATAACCGGATGTAATTTTTTTGCCAATATTACGAAATTCCATCTTCAGGAGGCCTTTCATTATTATGAAATTTCAAACATGTTTTGATGACATTTTATTGTTTACATGTCTCGCGTTAGAAGTTTAGCCACACTCGCTCCTAGTCTAACTGACGCGCTCAAGGTCCGGTCTTCCGGATAGTATTGAGCTGAATCCGTCATATATAGACCATGTACCGGGGTTCGCATAGCGGGTATAACTTCGGAAAACCCTACAAGGCAAACCGCCTGAGCGTTAACGTCTCTAAAAAAGTGGCTTCCGATAATCCAGTTTTCGCTGAATTTTGGATTTATAAGCTTCAACGCCCCAATATAATCGTTAAAAAACGCTTCGTCCATCCATCCCCATCTCGGGTCGTCAGGACTCATGTAATAGGGAATATAGATAAGGCTTTTGGCTTTCAGATCGCGCCTGGGGTTCAAATTGGTAGTTTCAACAATCCCATTGAACGAGACATGTGGATCGTTAACATTTAGCCAGAAATTATTGGAAAAAGGTCTGTCGAGTTCGAAAATAGCACAAGCGATATTCAGGTATTTTATTGAGGCTAAGCTGGCGCCATACACCCCAAGAGAGTCAACCAATTTGAGAAAACTAGGGATTGCGCAGGTCGAAATTATCGAATCAGCCTGTATGGTCTCTCTATTTTCGAGCAAGACCGCTTGTGTTTTTCCATGTTCAATTAAAATCTTGGAGACTCTCTTATTCAGGATCAAAGAGAACTTTTCTGACCCAGATAATTTCTCGAGCATCCTTTTCATTAGGGTATGGCAACCCTGTTCAAGAAACCCATAGCTGTTTAGGCCGAAAAGTCTGGCGCGTGACAGGGAAACCCTGTGAATTCTATGCCAAATCCAGGCAGCGGAAATTTGCTCATGGAATTCACCGAATTTTATTCTCAACAATGGGTCCCAAATCGCCATATAGGCCGACATTCCGACTCTTCCAATCAACCATGGCTTAGCCGCTATCTTATCAAGACCGAGCCAACTCTTACGAAATTGAGATCTGGCGATATGAATTCCAAATCTCAAACGTTGCGAAAATGGGGTAGGATCAAACTTGAGCAAGTCCAGGGGGGTGTTGAAAGGATAAATCTTCCTGTTTATGAAGAGACTGGTACTAGCCTCTCGCCAGTTTAGTTTGTCCGCCAGGTCTAGTTCGCTGATGAACTTTATCAAGTCCCGATCTTCCCTACATATGAAGTGATAGTACCTTTCGACGGGGGTTCCGTCCAATATGACCGATCCGGCCAAACCTCCAACTTCATGGGACGCTTCGACAATAGTTACCCTATATCCCTGTTCGATTAGGCGCAAAGCCGCTGTAAGCCCTGTAAGCCCTGCGCCGATTATTATAATCTTCTTAGGCACTGTTTAATCCAAGCGTTTAGAAATTAAGACAGTTTCGCGGCTTCTGTCATTACGATATCAGAAATGAACCTAAACCATCGGCAAGGTCCAACCGGCCCAAGTTCAAGTCAGAAATACTGTAATATTTTAGAATCTTCATTCCAGCGGGAATCATATGCAAAAAGACTTTCCTCAAGAAAATAAATAATCGTTTGCCCTTAGAAGTATGGATTTAAGGTGATGAAAGCTCTTTATTTCACCTAGCATCTTAAACAAGATTTTTGGTCGAAGATGAAACTCCAAGAACGCGCGCCTCTGAAACGCCTTGAGTTCATTTTTTGTAATTCCCTGTGGAGAATATGGCGTACGAGAATAAGCAAGATCTTCCCAATTCGGCTCGCTGATTTCCCCGGATTTAATTAACCTCGCTGTCGCTTCCGTTCCCGGCAATGGTAGAAAGTTACTAAAATGCGCCCTTTTCAACGGAAGGCTTTTAGCGAAAGCCAGTGTTTTCTCCATGTCTACTTTAGTTTCTCCGGGAAAACCAATGAGGAAAAAACCGCTCGGTTCAATGCCAACTTCAGCAATCAGGTTAACTTTTTCACGTATTAATTCGAGTGTCAGTTTCTTGTTCATCGTGTCAAGTATGCGTTGGGACCCCGATTCTATTCCAACAGTAAAGGCATAAGCGCCTGTCTTTTTCATCCAGGTAAGTGATTCTTTATCAAGTGTGTTAAGGCGCAGACCATTCGGGAAAGTGTAACTGATATCCCAATTCTTTTCGGCCAGTTTTTGACAAAATTCGACCACTCTCTTCTTTGAAGCGTTAAACATATCATCAATGAAATGGAATTCTCGAACACCATACTTAACATATAGTAATTCCATCTCGGACAACACGTTTTGAAGGCTCCTAAAACGAAGCCTGTTTCCCATGTTTACCGGCGACCCACAAAATGCGCAAGTGTAAGGACATCCTCTAGACGAGGCTATAGGGGCTATAGGGAATTTTTCATAAAAGGCCCCCTGAGGAGCGTCAGGATATGAACTTGGTGGCATCAAGTCCCAGGCGGGGAATCCAAGAGAATCGAGATCTTCTACAAAAACTCGGTCAGTGGCCCTAATTTCAGACTTGTCTCGATAAATCAGTCCCGGAATTTTCTCAAACGGTATCTCCTCGGACTTCAGGACACGGCGAGCAAATAAAGGAAGTCCGATTTCAGCCTCTCCCTGAAAACCATAATCCGCATCGGGGAAATCTTCGAGACTTTCAATACCCCTAGCCGAAACATGAGGTCCTCCTACAACTACCACTGAGTCTGGAAAGATCTCTTTGACAAGCCGGGAGCCCTTTTTCACTGAAGAAAAATCAGACGAAAATACCTGAAAACCTACAATTCTTGGAGCAAGAGATTTGATTCGATCTGCAAATTTTGAATCATCCAGGTCCTCCTTGATCGAATCAAGGATCGCCACGCTTTTAAGACCACCGCCTCGCAACGCTGTAGCGAGGTAGCCAAGACCTACCGGCGGCACAATATAATGTGATTTACCTGTTGGAACTACCAAGAGAAAATCGAGTCGCAAAAATGCTCCTTAATTAGCGCAAATGGCAAAGATGGAGAAAAATACGCAATTTAATGTGAGAATCTTCCTAAGGAAGGATCTTCTTGTGTGACAGGGCAATTGAGATTTGTTCCGCTATCAACTTATTCATTTCAGCGCTGTAGTGTAAAGCGTCAACGTACAGAGGTTTTTTAAGGTTCTCTTGCATGTCGGATAACCATAGAAAATCATTCCCAAACTCCCCAGCTTTGTAATCCTTGGCCATAGCTTCATACCCCTCTTTAATGTAAGGGAGGAAATCGTCGTAATTGAATTTGCTAAATATATTATACCTCTGGTCATATTTGTAGACGGGTATAGGTTGCCATATAAATAAAGGCTTTATACAAAATTTCTCACATATTGCCTCGATGAGATCCTTATTTATTTTGTACCTTGAAATTACTTTAGAAATTACTTCCGTAGTGGGCGTTTTTTCTTTTTCAGATTTTGACTCTCTGTTTTTCAAAAAAAATTTCGTTACTGGCAATTCTCCAACTATCTTTTTCCAAATCGGCTTATCCCCTTCATCTATGAACTTTTTCAAATCTTTCGTGAAGCCCGGTTGACCAGTGTAGTGAGCAAAATCGTTCAAACCGTCTATGAATATCGCCACATTTGGAACATTTCCGCTCATGATGAGCTGTTGAAGCAGAATACTCTCCTGACCCGAAAAGTAACTACACCTGCCAAAGTTGTATACTTCAATGGTCATGTTGACCGATTTTTTCAAGATTTGCTTTAGACAACTTGCGATAGTTTCATTATCCGAGACACCGTAGCCAAATGCCGTGGAACCGCCAAAAACAAATACGTTGTAACAATTTTTATCTAGTGGCCATTTTTCCGGACCGTTTGTAGGCCTGAATCCTCGCGGATCAGCGTTTACATACTTCCCGTGAAATGGAAGCTCCTTGAACTGGACATAAGGCTCATAGCCTTGAGCAACCGAGCGGGTCTCTCTAATTAGCCGGGTGATTTCAGGTTGGCTTAAGCCTGGGTATACTTTTCTAAGGGCAGGATTATCTGACTTAAAACTGTATGTGGAATCCGGTGGTTGACTCTTTTTTCGATAATATTCCTTTAAATCAATTAGGCCTGAGAAACCGATGTTGATTATCAGAAAAAGAAGAAAAGAGTTAAAAAAGATAACAGATACTGCTACATAAATACGAGATGCA
>JACWAG010000187.1 GCA_014874425.1 Syntrophaceae bacterium
ATAGACAACCGGGCCGGTGGAAAAGGCTACGAAGAATTCCTGCGCCGAGCTATCGAGCAAGAAGAAGCCCAATACATACGTGGACGGGTAGCAAAGGTTTTTGAGGAAGGTGGTCGACTCATCGTTCGGGGTGAAAATAGTCTCGTAGGACACCCTGTTGAGGTTGAGGCCGATCTTGTCGTGCTTGCTACGGGTCTAGTCCCCCAGAAGGACTACATGAATGTAGGCAGAGCAATTAATCTCTCGACAGACCGCTATGGCTTCTTTATGGAGTTGCATCCCAAGCTCGGCCCGGTAGAGACATCTCTTGCTGGTATTTATCTTGCCGGGGGCTGTCAAGGTCCCAAAGACATCCCTGAATCAGTCGCACAGGGTGGAGCCGCGGCGGCGGAGGTCCTGGCGTTGTTCAGTCTGGGCCAGGTAGAAATTGACCCTACTGTGGCAAATTTGGACGAGAGACTTTGTACCGGTTGCCGGACTTGTGTCGGAATGTGCGCTTACAATGCCATCTCTTTTGATGAACAAAGGAAGGTCGCTTCAATTAATCAGGCGTTATGCCAGGGATGTGGCACATGCGCAGCGGCCTGCCCCGTTGCCGCCATTGAAGTGCAGCATTACACACCAGATCAAATTTTCGCTCAAATTGAAGGGATACTGGCGTCATGACTAGATTTGAACCGAAAATAATAGCGTTCCTCTGCAATTGGTGTTCTTACGTAGCCGCTGATGCGGCAGGGGTGTCTCGCTTCGTTCAAAAGCCTAATGTGCGGGTCATCCGTGTATTCTGTTCCGGCATGGTAGATCCAAGTTACGTAATCAAAGCATTTGCTTCCGGAGCTGATGGAGTTCTTGTAGCGGGTTGCCATCCCGGAGACTGTCATTACCTAGCGGGGAACATCAAGGCCCTACGGCGTTCGTTTCTTCTAAGAAAACTGCTTTCCGAGCTTGGCGTTGAGGGAAAGCGTTTCCGATTGGAATGGATAGCCGCATCCGAATCGCCGCTTTATGCGAAACTAATGAATGAGATGATAGAAGATGTCCGCAATTTGGGGCCTTGCATGCGTAGTTCACAAAAACCTTTGAAGGGAGTCGCTTGAGTTGCCCAAAAAGAAGTTGGCCGTTTACACCGCTACCGGTTGCGCCGCCTGCGAAAACACGATCCTGGACATCCACTATGACTTGGGATCCTTGACCAGAAGCGCAGATATAGTTTTCTGGCCATATGTGCTGGGTTCTCAATGGGATGGTCTGAATGAGCAGGGACCTGTCGACGTCTGTTTCTTCGCAGGAGCAATCAGGACTGAGGCCGATCGGATAGCAGCCGTCAGGTTGCGTTCCAATTCCAAATTTATGGTAGCTTGTGGGGCCTGCGCAGCGTTTGGAGGTCTTCCTAGTCTCACCGACATTCATCCAGGAACACCTGAAAATCGACCCGAACATTTAGATGAGGGGAATGAGTTCTTACTCCCCAAATTGGAATCACGTGTTTTTGCCCTCGAACATATTGTAGATGTCGACTACTTCGTCCCAGGTTGTCCGCCTACTCGAGATTTTCTTTGGGCCGCAATCCAATCACTGGTTTATATGGGAGATTCTCCTGCCAGGATGTCTTTCGCCGCATCCAGACTGCCAATGGCGCTCGCAGAGTCCATAACTTCGGGTATTGTTCCACCTCGAGGCAGTGTTTTTGCCGGTGAAAAGGCGGTATGCGCGAGTTGTTCCAGAATCAAGGAAGAAAAGAAATTCCGTGGTTTCTATCGGCCTTATCAGATAGATCCTGACAGCGGTCGGTGTCTCCTAGAACAGGGCCTCCTATGCCAAGGGCTTGCAACCCGTGAAGGATGCGGTGGTTTGTGCACCGCCGTTGGCGCCGCATGCCGAGGTTGTTTTGGAAAAGCCGAAGCGGTTTTCGATCCTGGCGCAAAGATGGTGTCCGCTGTAAGCTCCACATTCGACTCCACGGAAGCATCGGAAATTGAGGGGCTCACAAAGACTTTTGTTGATCTGGCTGGAACATTCTACAGATATACTCTTGCCACTCAGTGTGCGCTAAAGACGCCTAATGCGGAGGAAACCAAGCATGCGCCAGACAATTCTTGAGCCTCTGAGATGGATGGAAGAACTCACCCGAGTGATGGTAATCGAAAACGGCGGGCCCCCAAAGACCTTTCTCCAGGTGATGACCAACCTGAACCTTTCTAAGATGTGCATAGGTAGACCGGTTGAAGAACTCCCGCGGATCCTGACAATTCTGTCTCCTGCGCATCATCTAGTCTCCGCTATGGCCCTCGATTCGCTGTTCAACGTGACCCCTCCGCCCCTAGCGGTAAATATGAGGGATGCGTTACTCCAAACGCTATTTTTCATCCGTCACATGAGGAAACTTTATTTTTTCTTGAGTTCACACTCAAACCCGTTCGAAGATTTCAGCTTGAGTCAAAGAAACATAGACCAGCATTCTGTTCCACGTGACCTGATTGATCAGATCATGCGCCATGTGGCGCTGGCGCAGGAGGCCACAAAAATCCTGGGAGGGAGAGCGGACCATCCGATTTCAGCCGTAGCAGGAGGGGTGAGCCGTTTCCTGAAACAGCCATATTATGATCGTCTTTCCGAGATAGGCCGAAGTTGCTTAAGTTTCTCTATTAAACTGGCGAGGGTCCTTGCTGATATCAAACTTGAGGACCTGCTTTATGATTTTGATATTCAACCTATCTTATCTCTAACAATCCACGGGAATAGCAACGAAGTACAAGTATCTGATTCCTCTGGGGAACTGATCTACCAATTCCCTGCGGACCAGATTTTTGAGAAAATAGGCCTTCAGCAAGAGCCTTGGACCTACAAACCTTTTGCATTCCTGAAAGAAAAGGGGTGGAATTCGTTAGACTCTGAGAAAGTTACCAGTATCTATTTCGTGGGACCACTGGCAAGACTCAAGTTCCAAAAAGAAATAGAGTACCCTCTCTCGGGGGAGAATTGGAAATCTTTTGAGGACGCCTTTGGCAGTCCCCCCACATTCGGAATAGCTAACGCGTATCGGGCCCTACAAGTGGAAATCTTCCAAGCTGCTGGGAGAATGGTGGATCTTTACCGGCAGGAAAGTCTTACAGGCCCTGTAATTCGTAACATTCCCACTGAGGTTAAAGAAGAAGGAATTGCGGCCATCGAGTCTCCTGATGGATTAATCGCCCACCGCTACAAAACCGATAGTCGCGGCATAGTAGAAAAAATAGAGATTCTCGATTCAGCGACGCAGAATAACGCTATTAAGTGCCTGATTGCGAAAAGAGTCGTGGAAGAGTCTGCTGACTGGAACCATGATCCCAAGATTACCAAAGGAAGAATAGAAGAGGCATTGCTTCCTTTTTAAGTTGTAAGTCTGAGACGCCACTTTGGCGCTAGTGCGAAACAACCCTCTGATCTCCATAAAACAGGAGGGATCAATATATGATCAAGACTTTAATTGTTGACGCTGAGAAATGCGTTGGGTGCAGATCCTGCGAGAACTACTGCTCTCTTAAACATGAAGGGGTCTGTTGCCCATCCAAAGGTAGGGTACATGTAGTCAAATGGGAAGATGAGGGCATTTTTGTGCCTATAAATTGCATGAGATGTGAAAAACCGGCCTGTGAAATCGCTTGCCCCAAACGCGCCACATTCCGAAACTTCTCAACTGGGGCGATGGAGGTTGACCCTTTTCGATGTATTGGTTGCCTGAGCTGCGTATTTGCCTGTCCTTTCGGCGCCACATTCGTAAACCAGGACACCGGCCATGTGTTGAAGTGCGACCTCTGCGATGGAGATCCCACCTGCGTGAAGGTATGTCCCACCGGAGCGCTTACCTACGAGGAAGTTTCAAAGGAAGCATATTTGAAGCTGATAGAAAACGCAAATAGGATACCTCTACTTGTGAAGAAGGCTTTCGAGGAATAGGAT
>JACWAG010000188.1 GCA_014874425.1 Syntrophaceae bacterium
CCGGGTTTCGTTCTACTCGCATCGGAACGGACGAGTCGTAATCAAATTATTCGTCATCCCTACAAACCGGTCTATGGGATCCAGGGTCATCCGGAGAGTTTTCTCGGTACTAGGCCCGATGGCGGCGCCATTATTAGAAATTTCTTACATATAGCTGAGACGTATAACAAAAATGTCAGAAATATGGATAAAACTGGAGACATCAAAGTCTCGTTAAATAGGATTACAAAAAACATTAAATGACGATTGTGGGTCCTTTTTTACCATGAGGCCCACGAGTATTGACGCCGGCGACATTTTTTAGTCGCTCTTGATTGTAAACACGGAGGTAGCCTATGGGCGATGAAGATCAGAAGATTCTAGTCGTAGGTGGTGGAATCAGCGGGATTACGGCTGCTGTAGAAGCCGCCGAAACGGGCGCTAACGTGGTCATAGTGGAACGAAATCCTTATTTGGGCGGCCGAGTGGCCCAACTCAATCAGTATTTCCCCAAACTGTGCCCACCAACATGTGGTCTTGAGATTAATTTTCGAAGAATTAAGAATAACCCCAAGATCTCCTTTTTTACTCAAGCGGAAGTCCTTTCTCTATCGGGCAAACCTGGCGACTATTCAGTGGCGATTCAGGTGAACCCAAGATATGTGAACGACAATTGCACTGCATGTGGCAAGTGCGCTGAAGTATGCGAAACGACTGTTCCAAATCAAATCAATTATGGGATGGATTCTGTAAAAGCCGCTTATTTACCCCATCAGATGGCGTATCCATTCAAGTATGTTATCGATTCCAAGATAATTGGAACAGATGAGGCTGTTAAGTGCGCTCAGGCTTGCCCTTACAACGCCATAGATTTGGAAATGAAGCCTGAAACATTGAACATTCAGGTTGGAGCAATTGTATGGGCCACAGGCTGGGACCCTTACGAAGCTGAGAAAATCGACTACCTAGGTTTCGGACGACTCCCCAATGTTTTGACTAGCGTAATGTTTGAACGACTGGCTGCAATCAATGGACCCACTGGTGGCAAGATGGTACGGCCTTCCGACGGCAAGGAAGTCAAGAGTGTAGCCTTCGTGCAGTGCGCAGGATCCAGAGACGAAAATCATCTGGCTTACTGTTCTGGCGTATGTTGTCTGGCTTCTTTGAAGCAATCCACTTATATCCGGGAACGGGTACCGGACAGCAAAGCTTTCATATATTACATTGATATTCGAGCCATGGGAAAATATGAAGACTTCTACACCAAAGTACAACAGGACAAAAATCTTTCCCTTATTAAAAGTAAGATAGCCCGCATAACTGAAGACAAAGAATCAGGCGGACTTCTTGTTGAAGGAGAGGACATTTCCGCAGGCTCCAAAGTTAGTCAAGTGGTGGACCTTGTTGTCCTGGCGGTAGGAATGCGGCCTGGAACGTCTAAGATCAGGCCGGATCTGGAAATGAATTACGACGACTTTGGCTTTGTGACCGGTTCTGGAGACTCCGGAATTATTCCAGCCGGATGCGTCAAGGCGCCGATGGAAGTGGCGGCATCTCTACAAGATGCTACCGCCGCCGCTCTCAAGGCGATTCAAGTGGCAGTGCGGAGGTAATCCATATGGATCAAAATATTGGTGTTTATTTGTGTTCTGGATGCGGAATCGGAGAAGCTATAGATTTTGACACCTTATCCGGTGTCGCTGGAGAATCCGGTGTCGCAAAGATTTACACTCACGCGTGTTTATGTGGCGCCGAAGGATCCAAAGTAATAATGGACGACATAACGTCCGGCGCCGTTAATTGCGTTGTTTTAGGGGCCTGCTCAGGGCGGGTAAAATCTGAAGTTTTCGAGTTTGATCCCATGCAGACTATCATAGAAAGGGTCAATCTGCGTGAACATGTCGCATGGTGCCAACCGGCCGGCCACGAAGACACACAGGCCATGGCGGAAGATTATCTACGTATGGGTATAATACGGGTCCAGAAATCCACTCTGCCTACTCCATATCTCGAAGCCTTGGACAAAACGCTGCTGGTTGTGGGTGGCGGATCCGCCGGTATGCAGGCTGCGCTGGACGCTGCAAAAGCCGGCTACAGCGTTAAGTTGGTGGAGAAGGAGCCTGAACTCGGCGGACACATGGCCAAATGGCATAAATGTTTACCACTTCATCCACCGTACCATGAGATTGAAGATATAGAGCTGTCCTTAACTATCCAGGAAATCGAGAGCCACCAAAATATCGAGATATTTAAGAACTCTTCGATTCAAAAAATTTCTGGCGCTCCAGGGATGTTCGATGTGACACTCAACAACGGTGGTGGCACACATCGCGTCGGCTCTATTGTTCTTGCCGCAGGTTGGAAGCCTTATGACGCCACAAAACTGGAAAACCTCGGGTTTCAGAAATTTCCTGATGTTGTTACCAACGTTCAGGTAGAAGAAATGGCCAAGGCAGGCTCTCTAAATTGTCTATCAGATGGTTCAGTCCCTTCAGTAGTAGCGTTTGTACAATGCGCTGGATCACGCGATCCCGACCACCTTCCTTATTGCAGCGCCGTCTGCTGCAGGGTTTCTCTCAAGCAGGCCATGTATTTTAAGGAACAAAACGAGGAAACAAAAGTCATCGTTTTCTACAAAGACATGAGAACGCCCGAACAGGCGGAGGAGTTTTACAAACAGGTCCAAAAAGAAGGCGTAATCTTTGTCAAAACCGACACTTCCAAATTATCGATCAGTGAAGGTTCTGAGCACAAGATTGCCATTGATACGACAGACGAACTGCTTGGTGAACCCATTCAGATGGAAGTTGACATGTTAGTGCTCGCTACTGGCATGCAGCCTGTAGTTCTGGATGATCCAATACTAAACCTTGAATATCGCCAGGGCCCAGCATTACCGGCGCTGAAATATGGCTTTCCGGATTCCCACTTTGTCTGTTTCCCCTATGAGACCAGAAGGACTGGGATCTATACAGCCGGGTGTGTCAGACAGCCCATGACATGCACAAGGTCAAAAAGTGACGGGACCGGCGCGGCCCTAAAAGCCATACAATGTATGGAACTTTCATCGCAGGGTAAAGCCGTCCACCCAAGGGCCGGTGATCTTTCATATCCAAATCTCTTCATACAGAGATGTACTCAGTGCAAACGTTGTACAGAAGAATGTCCGTTCGGCATGTACAATGAAGACGTTAAAGGAACACCCCTTCCGCACCCCACCAGATGTAGGCGATGCGCTATTTGTATGGGTTCATGCCCGGAGAGGATCATTTCCTTTAACAATTATTCCGTGGATATGATCGGGTCTATGATCAAATCAATCAGCGTGCCTGATGAATATGACGAAAAACCCAGGATAATAGGACTAATTTGTGAGAATGACGCCTTCCCGGCGGTCGATATGGTCGGATTAAACAAACTCCAGTATCCACCCTGGGTCCGTTTTATACCTTTGCGCTGTCTGGGATCAATAAACCTTGTGTGGATTGCGGACGCTCTGTCTAAAGGAGTCGATGGTATCGTCCTTTTCGGATGTAAATTCGGTGACGATTACCAGTGCCATTTTATTCAGGGAAGCGAATTGGCAGATACCAGAATGAGCAAAATCAAGGAGACCCTGGATCGTCTTGTCCTTGAATCCGATCGTATCAGGCTGGAACAGATTTCGATCGACGATTATTACAGGATCCCGCAAATCCTGGAGGAATTTACCGCTAAATTAGAAGAACTCGGGCCCAACCCATACAAGGGCTTCTAAACGAAGGATACGAAATGGAAACTAGAATACCATTCCTGGAAGTCAGTGACGCAATAGTAATGTCAGGAGCAGAAACTTTGTACTGGTGCATGCAGTGTGGACTCTGTACAGGCTCCTGTCCGTGGAGGCTTGTGCCCGGTGAGGCGTCTGAACAGTTCAACGTCAGGTTAGTTCAACGTATGGGACAGCTCGGCCTTGAAGGTTTTGAATCGGAAAACTGCCTCTTTGCATGCACGACCTGTCGCACTTGTGTGGACAGGTGTCCTAGAGGTGTGGACATCATAGGAAATATTCGAGGCATGCGCAGCATGATGGCTGAAGTTGGAACAATCCCTGGCAGCTTGAAACCAATTGTCGGCAGCCTTCACTCACAAGGCAATCCGTGGTCAGGCCCGAGGGAAAAACGAACTGAGTGGACGGAAGGCCTTAATATTCCGACATTCTCCGAAGATACGGAATATTTTCTTTTTGTATGTTGCACTTCCTGTTACGACATTAGAAGTCGTAAGATAGCAAAATCAGTTGTAAAGGCCCTACAGGCGGCGGGTGTGTCATTTGGAATCATCGGTGCTGAAGAAAGCTGCTGCGGGGAATCCATTAGAAAAGTCGGAGACGAAGCGCTATTCCAAAAACTGGCTGAGTCGAACATTAACCTCTACAATGGGAAGGGTGTGAAAAAGATAATAGTCACTTCTCCGCATTGTCTATACACGTTCAAAAACGAATATCCAGAACTTGGCGGGAAATGGGAAGTGTATCACTACACTGAAGTCCTGGCGGACGCCCTTAAATCTGGAAAGATCAAACCGTCCGGTGACGCCACGGGCCGTGTGGCCTTGCACGATCCCTGCTACCTCGGCAGACACAATGATATTTACGACCAACCTCGTGAACTTATTGAATCTCTTCCCGGTGCGGAGCTTTGCGAATTGTCGCGAAACCGCAAAAACAGTCTTTGCTGCGGTGGAGGTGGCGGCAGAGTTTGGATGGAAACTAAGGCCGGAGAGCGTTTTGCCGAATTACGTATCTCGGAGGCGTTAGACGCCGGCGCTAACATCTTGGCCACGGCGTGCCCTTATTGCATAACCATGTTGGAAGATTCCTGCAACGTTATGGGCAAATCCGACCAGCTTAAAGTGATGGACCTCTCGGAGCTTTTGGCTGAAAAACTGTGGGAATTGCGTAATGCCTTGGGTTTAGTCTGACTCAGAAGACCAAATTATATCGAAGCGGTAGGAGTCAGACTAAAACCCACAACATCGTCGTTTTGCTGAACTTCCTGAGATTTCACGATAATTATGCAGATACGGTAGTAGACCTCTTCCTTGCCTGTTCACTTGGCCAGACCGTTTGAGTGTCTTACAAGAATATCACCCCTTTGGGAGAGTGAAATAGAACGTTGAACCTTTTCCAAGCTTTGAATCTACCCATATC
>JACWAG010000189.1 GCA_014874425.1 Syntrophaceae bacterium
CTAGAAATCCCTGTGCAGAGATCATCACCCATGAACTCCAGGTCAACCAGTTTAAGCCGGATCTCCAGAAGGAGGAACTCAAGAGAGTTCAACTGGCATTTTTCCGCATCGACTTGCCAATGGGGAAGTCAGAACAGTGAAAGTTCGCTCGTCCCCGATTGAGCATAGTGGTGCTATTCCTCTCTTAGAAGACACATAATCAATTAATCGATTTAGGTATCTACATGGAGTCACAGAATTGGGGCCTGAAATCGTTTCAAATAATAGCGCGGACGAAATCTGGCCCAGAATCACCTAAATGGTTCCAGGACATGATAGATATCGAGTATCTGAGTGGTAGAAAAAAGGCGAGATTCACGATCTACGGTGTCGGCGCATCAACCTAAATAGAAGGATGATCTCATTCCAACCCACTGAGACAAAAGAAGGACAATCAAATGGGTTAACGCAAATTCTAGTCGCGTCAAACGCCGGAAAATAGGATCTGAAAAGTGGCCCGCGTTACCTTTTTGTTACCTTTTTTGAAAAACCCTTGATTCAGAAGTCAGTTTTTGGGGAAATTTGTGTAACTACTCAATAAGTTTGGGTAGGGTTTGGCAACACTTGACGGGCGCATTGTGATGGTCAGATTAGAAGTGTTTGTGTCAGGCGCAGAGTTGGAGTTGTGGACCTTTGGCCATTATGGATTGCGTTTCCAGTGGTAGATTTCTGATCGATTCTCTCACTCGCAGGCTAATGAGATTAGCCAAGGGCAAGATAGAGTTCTTGCCGGTCAATCTGTCATTGAGGTAAGCCCAGAATCCAACCCCAAGTTTTCGGCACGTCTTCTTGAGGCTTGCGAAGGTGTCTCGGGAACGGCGTCCAAGATCACTGCGAGTTGAACCACTGATCTTGCGCTTCTTCACGTATTCGCGGATGTCTGTCTCGCTTGTATTGTTGTGCAAAGGGATGTCGGGTCGATCCAGGACCAGCAAAAGTTCCGATTTGTTTTTGTATATTCTTTTGAGGGCCTGATTTAAACTGGCATAACAGGTATGGGTGGTAAATATTTCATCGAAACGCTTTTCAATCTCTAACTTCCTATTCTTACATGGGGTCTGTTTGTAGATTTTCAGCTCTCCGTAAAATTCCCATATCCTGGTTCGTATCTCCTCAAGCGCATTACACTGTGAATCGTTGAATCCAACAAGCTTGTTTATTGAGCGCTCTGCATGTATCCGGCAAAGGGCATGGAGCAAGACGTCAAATTGGCCAGCGTCGTCACTGAGAATAACCAGATCCGGATGGATGACCCCGTGTTCCAAGATGGTTCCCAACAAGGCGCCTTCCGTGGCGATTCTGACATGCCGATTGTTGGTGAAGTCCAAAGAGTTAAGGAACGCTTTCCATTTGGCTTCGTTTTCAAAGACAATGTTTCCGAAAAAGGCCAGTTGTTCAAGCTGCGTCTTGGGAAGCTTTCGCCGTTTCATGTAATCAAGCGCCTTGCTGTTTAGCGCATAATCATTGCTGCCCGCCCTGAGAAGTTCCAGGCAGTTGATTCGGTTCTTGCTGTCCGTACTTTGGAACCAGGCGAATATCTCATTACCGATGTGGGTGCAATAGCCATTCTTTCCCTGATGACGTGCGCCCGTGTCGTCGACATTTACGTAGCCCGAGACTTTGAGACCGACACGAAGAATCTCGTCCTTTTCATAGTGAAACAGTTCGTTCCCCTCGACGATGATACGATTCACCTGACCGGCCGAGATATCGATACCCAGTTCCAGGAGTTGTTCCAATATCAAAGGTTGGGTCACATGCGAATGATAGTACTGGTAGACAATGAAGCTATACAAGGAGGGACCAAAGTGACCGCCGAGGGTCTTAATCTCATCTGGAAGCGCAGCTACAATGTCGCTGCCTTGGGAGGTTCTCCACCGCTCCCGCCGGTAGAGCGTATTGAATGGTTGCAAAAGCAGGTTCTGAACCGTGAAGTCGTCATACCCCTTGAACGTGCTCCCCGACGGGACGTTCTGAGCTTTGACAACTACCGTCTCATGGATCTCAAGTGTCTCGGTCTTGTTCCGCTTGACACGCCTTCTTGCTCTACCCTGTGTATTCTTGTTTCTACTATTCCTTCCCAGCGTAGAAGGCTTGATTCCGGGTTTAGGCTTCTGACCTTTTAGTCTTGCTATCTCGTCTCTCAGTTCTTGAATAAGCTCCTGCTGGATCTGAACTATCTCCAACAGGGCCGTCACCAACGATGTGCGTTCCTCATCAGAAATTTCAGGAATCTTTAAGGTGGCGCTCATAAAACTCTTAAAGCATACTTCAATCCCTGTGTCGCGCCTTTTTTGCTTTCTCATCAAATAATGTCAAACGGTCGGGTTCCTAATATCGGCGTCAAAGCCTCGACCAACAGGCAAAACCAAAACACCCTGCCGTGGACTTGCCCTGGGTTTTTGAGAAGTTACGAGTTTATTCCCTAAATTGGAGGAATGCTGGAATAGTCCTTTAACGAAAAAGGAGAAGCGGCTTGTGTCAATAC
>JACWAG010000026.1 GCA_014874425.1 Syntrophaceae bacterium
CCTTATCCCTGCGTCCTCACGGCGCCGGTTTCCGTAAAAGAATAGAAATCCCTAGATCATCAGGGAGTTGTGTCGATCTGCATGTAAACGCAGAGGAGACGCTCACCCCGGACTACTGAACTCAAATTGGAGGCGCCCATTTGTTTCAACAGTTTGCCTTATGCGCTGATTTGATGTACCTGGTCTTACCTCACCAATCCAAGACGTGAATCTCATCCCCAAAGTTGGTCAACTTCTCCATGCCGTTATTCCCTACAACAAATGTGTTCTCAATACCCGCAAGCCCCTTACCTGGAATAATGAATTTGGGCTCAAGAGCTATTGCCATTCCCTCTTTTAAAACGTGTCGCGACTTCCTTCCGATTACAGGGAGTTCATCAAGCTCCAACCCTACTCCATGTCCAACAAATGACACGGGCGCCGGATACCCCATGAAACTCGCCGAAGGTCCAACGGAAGTCGCCATCTCAACGGCCAGATCATAGAGCTTTTCGGCTGAAGCGCCAGACTTACCTTTACTGGCCACAGCATCCTGGATTTCCAGCGCAAGAGAGTGAATCCTCATGAATTCTTCGGGGGCTTCTCCGATGAAAAAGGTCCTGGCCTGATCCACCATGTAGCCTTCTACTATCCCTACGTAGTCGATAGAAATTGGCTCCCCAGCGTTGATTCTCTTTAAGCCCGCTCCCTGAGGCATTGAAGCGTTCGGTCCAGGGCCGCCGGTCGGGCCCACAGAGCAACTTGGAATAGCCAAATTCGCCCCTGACATTATGTGACCATAAAATACCTCGTTGTTGAAGCTTCTTACACGAACGAGTCCCTGATGCCCGCGACTACGATAGAAAGACTCGAGCAATCCCGAAAACTCAACTTCAGTCATTCCCTCTTTTAAAATGTCCCGCACATTAGAAAACATTGCGTCGTTCAGCTCCGCCGCGCGCCTCATCAGATCAAGTTCATAGCCTGATTTGACCATTCTTGTTTCACGGATTAGCGGCGAGACATCATGAATAGTGGTATTCGGAAACAAGGACTGGTATTGACGAAAGTTATTTACGGGCAATACGTCGAGTTCCATGCCCAAGCTGGATAATCTGCCGGCGAACGAAGAGCCGATAACGTCCCTGATTTTTGAAAAACTTTTCAAAGGCACGACGAACTCTAGAGGGGAGTCTTCCAGGGCCCTTTCGAAGCTTCTACGAGCAAGCAGGATCGGCATACCGCTGGCGGGAACAAAAAGATGAGCGTCTTGGGCTGTGCCAGAGAGGTAATATAGATCAACGCGGTGGACGATTAGCGCCGCATCGAGACCTTGCTTCGTTAACGCAGCCTGCAAGAGTTTAATGCGGCGATCAATTTCAGAAAAAGGTATTGATGGCATAAGTAGCAACGACCTCAAGATTACGGAAAGATTCCAGGAAGTGTTCGAAATGGGAATCTATGGATGATTTAAAAGCAAACGAACCGAAATCTTATTTTTGGGGCTCGATAATTATTTTTAAGGATGAGCCCGCTTCAGCCACAAGAGCGAACCCTTCCTGGGTCCTTTCGAGAGGCAGTCTGTGAGTTATCATGTCCGAAACCACAATCTTCCTTGAGCCTATCAATTCAATTGCGGCCAAAATATCTCTCGGGCTTCCGGCGTACGAGGACGTCATCGTAATTTCCTTACGCCATAGGTCATTGAACGGCATTGGGACTTCCAATCCTGGATCAGTTGGAGCAAAGAACAGTATGTTTCCACCGCGATCTACAACCCTGAAAGCCTCTTTAATAGCCGGGACAGCTCCAGTGGCGACAATCACAAGGTCCGGCAGACGCCCGTCATTTACTTCCTGAATCCTTTCGACAAGGGCCGGGCCCGATGGTATAGCGACGTCTGCGCCAAGCATCAGAGCCGCCTCAAGTCTCTCCTCATTTATGTCAACAGCAAGGACCCGCGCTGCGCCAACCCTTTGAGCGAGCTTAATGTGAAGAAGGCCTGTTATGCCCGCCCCAATCACCAGCACACGCTTGGCTGGGTCCCAACCTGCATGAAGCTGTCCTCTGAACACGCAAGCCAGAGGCTCGATAAAAACAGCGTCATCGTAAGACATCTGGTCCGGTAAAAAGAATACGCCATGGCGGACGTTTATTGCCGGGACCCTTATATATTCGGCAAAACCGCCAGGATCAAAATTGGTCCTGGCTAAAGTATCGCATACTGAATGATGATTGGAGAGACAATACCTGCACATGTTGCATGGAACATGGTGTGAGACGAACACGCGGTCCCCAACTTTCCATTTCTCTACCGCTGCGCCAACTTCAACAATCTCACCCGCTATCTCGTGCCCTAAAACAAGTGGCGCCTTGGGAACCCGGTACCATTCGAGGACATCACTGCCACAAACGCCGCTTGCCCAGACCTTGACCAGCAGCTCATCCGGACCGATTTCAGGCGCTGGTGTTTCCTGAATTCTAATGTCATGATTGTTGTAGTACATGGCGACGCGCATGTGGTAACTCCCAAGGACTGTTCGATTATCGGTCAATATTGAAGATCAAGGCCCAATTTGTCGTCTTCGGCGCCACCCACTCAACGGGACCGTGAAACCTGGATGATCATCCCTTACGTGGCTTCTTTTCGTCTTCATAAACCTTTAGCGCAATTTCCGGTTTTTCGTTGTAGTGAACGACTGCCCTAACAGCTTTGATCATGCCAACCGGACAATCAGACTGGAATATGTTCCTTCCCATATCCACCCCAACAGCGCCACGGGTAACAGCATTGTACGCCATTGTGAGGGCTTCGATCTCGGGCAGTTTCTTGCCACCGGCCATGACTATCGGCACTGGACAAGTTTGGACGACCTTCTCGAAGTTTTCGCAATAATAGGTTTTTACAATATTCGCGCCCATCTCTGCGGCTATACGGGAAGAGAGCGCCAAGTAACGGGCGTCACGCGCCATGTCCCGGCCGACCGCTGTGACCGCCAGAACCGGGATACCGGCTGAGTAGCCTGCGTCTACAAGCTTGGCGAAAGCCACCATGGTCTGGTGTTCGTACGGCGCTCCGACATACATTGATAGCGCCATGCCGGAAACATTCAATCGAATGCAATCTTCTATCGCAACATTGAGCGTTTCATTCGACAGTTCGGTTAGAACACTCTGGCCACCCGAAACCCTCAAAACTATGGGAGCTTGTACCCCTGGAGACACAGAAGTCCTAAGGATTCCCCTGGTAAGCATCAAACAGTCAGCATAATTGGCTAGAGGCGCCAAGGTATCTTCCATAACCTCCAGGCCTGATGTAGGGCCTTGAAAATAACCGTGATCAACCGCCAGCATTACCGTTCGTCCCGTGTCGGGCTTGATGATCCTTGACAGGCGATTTTTCATACCCCAGTCCAGATGTGAACTGCCCTTAATGTGAAAACTACCGGCGCAACTACCGGTCGCCGCTTTGATATCTCTCGCTTCCTTGAACCCTTCGAGATCCGCCATTTTGTAACTCCAAGCATTGTTAGTCAGAGTTTTGGAATTTAACAAACACTAGGCCATGAGTCAACTTACGACCTGTTTTGACTTGACAAGGATACCCGTCTTAACTATAAAATATGTTTAAATGAGCTTGCCTTTTCTCCCGGCCTCAGTAGGACTACGGGCGCGAAGCAAGGAATTTAGTTTTAGGATCTAACGCTCGTGGCTCCAGCCAATAATCATTCCTATAGTCCTGCAACGGACAACGGGCGCTGATTGTGTCAACCAGCTCTCATGGCTTGATTGAGGGCGATTTTGTATCAAAGGAGAAGAAAAAGTGGCCGCTATTAACATTTATGTCGGGAATCTGTCCTTCAACACGGGAGAAGAGCACCTCAGAGAGCTTTTCGAAAGCTACGGACAAGTAGAATCCGCAACTATAATTTCCGACAAATTTACCGGACGCCCGCGTGGCTTTGGCTTCGTTAAGATGCCTGAACGTGAAGAGGGCCTGAAGGCCATCCAGGAGCTGGATTCCAAGGATTTCATGGGTCGTAACATTAAGGTCAATGAAGCTCGACCAAGGACCGACAGAGACAGAGGCGACAGACAGGGCGGTGGCGGTCGAGGAAGAGGCGGTGGTGGTGGCGGCGGCTGGCACCAGTAATATACTATCTATGACTTTGGACTTTCCGAAGATGCGAGTAAAGCCTCCAGCAAGGAAACGTCTTCGGAAAGCTCACATCAATTCCCTCTAACTATTTCTTGAGTGCTCTCCTCTTTATTTCCTAAAAAATAATCGAATTCTTAGTCCATAATTTCTAAAGGCGCTGGATTTTTCTCGACCAAGTTACGATGTTTTGATAATTTTCTTGGAGTGTGTTTACGATTTCGGTTCAACGGGGCTTTTTCACCCTGTCTTTGGAATGAACCGTCTTTGTTCATTTGTGTAAAAAATTCGATCCAATTCCTACTGTCACTGCGATTGAACCATTACAAACCGCTTGGCCCCCTTTAAGGAGAATTGATAATGAACGATAGAATACTCAACGCCGCCACTACTGGAGATCTTCCTGAACTCAGAGGTTTGTTGGAATCCGGAGCTGACGTGAATGTTCGAGACGCGTTTGGATGGACTTCATTGATGTGGGCCGCTTCGATGGGACACGCTGAGGTCGTCAGTATGCTTGCCAAAAATGACGCCGACATGGACGCCGTTGACCAGTACGGTGCGACTGCTCTTATGAAGGCGGCTAGAAGAGGATTTCTGGATGCAGTCAAGACCCTTCTCGAAGAAGGCGCGTCTGTGAACGCTAAAGATGAATTTGGCTGGACAGCTCTCATGCGCGCGGCAAGGCGAGGTTACGCTGATGTGGTAAGAACGCTCATCGATTTTGGCGCAAATATTGAGGAGGCTGATCAGTATGGAGCGACTGCATTGATCATGGCCGCATCCGAAGGGCATGTCGAAACAGTCAAAATTTTGCTGGAACGAGGCGCAGACCCACATGCCAGAGATCGCAATAGTTGGACAGCGCTAATGTGGGCTCAATCTATGAGACATGCCGACGTTATTTCAATATTAGCAAAATATGAAAAAGGGATTCAAAATAAATCCTAGTAACACGTGGAATCGCCGGCAACTGATCTATTGAATCAACTCGAAGAAGTCTGGTATCTCCTTGAGGTTTTTCCATGAACAAAAAGCTCCTGCGTTATTCAGCCGAAGGTAATTTGGAAAAGGCACTGGCGCTTCTTGATAAAGGGGCTAATCCCAATGTAAGCGACGAGTATGGTTACACACCTTTACTCCTGGCTGCCTCGGAAGGTAAAGAGGAATTGGAAAAAGTCCTCATTGAGCGGGGCGCAGACGTGAACGCCAAAACGACCTCAGGCTGGACTGCTCTTTTATGGGCCGCATCTATGGGTTACGCGGAGATTGTAAACCTTCTTGCGGAAAAAGGAGCCGATCTGGAAGCTAAGGACCAATACGGCGCCACCCCGCTTATGAAAGCTTGTCGAAGAGGGCATTTCGATGTTACGAAAACGTTGCTCGAAAATGGCGCAAATGTAAACTCCAAAGATGATTACGGATGGACTCCACTAATGCGAGCTTGCCGTAAAGGTTATTTTGACATCATCAAGATCTTGCTCGATCATGGCGCCGACACTGAGGCCAGCGACCAATATGGAGCCACTGCCCTTATAATATCAGCGTCGGAGTTCAATATTAATGGTGTTAAATTACTCTTAGAAAGAGGCGCTAACCCAAACGCCACCGATCGAAACGGCTGGACAGCGCTCCGATGGGCTTCTTCAATGCGATATGACCCAATAGTTAAGATTTTGGAATCCTTTAGCCCAAAAAGCCCCAATCCGGGCCAGCTTCCCTGAGGTTTACTGATTCAATTCGACAAACTACGCCTAAACTTTTTCGGCGAATATGCTCCATTTACATTTCAGTTCATCAATGCTGGCGCCAAGAGATTGTCAAGAACGTGGGAATTCAATGTAATAAAACATTCCTAGCCACTTTTGGAATAGTAGTCAACCAAGCAAAAAAGATAGGAGTTTGTCATGGCAGGCCAATCTGTTGCATCATCGGCAAATCATTCAGAAGCTTTTTTCGGGGAACTCAAGCATAACTGGGGATGGCTCCTTTGTCTTGGAGTCCTTTTCATCATCTTGGGTATCGTAGGTCTGGGAAGACTTTTCGCCCTCTCGTCGGCTGGTACCCTGTTTTTTGGAATACTTATCGTCATCGCAGGGGTGGCACAGTTGATCGAGGCGATAAAATGCAAAGGATGGAAAGGCATGGCGTACCACGTGCTGATCGCTGTACTATATGTGGTCGGAGGCGTTTTTGTGATTAGGGAACCCTTGGCGGCTAAAATGCTCCTGACGTGGATTCTGGGGGCGGTACTCATATGTGTGGGCATCGTCCGAGGCGCCATGGCCTTACAGATGCGAACAACGGGAGGCTGGTTTGTGCCTATGCTTGGAGGCGTCATCTCGATCATCTTGGGAGGAATTATTCTGGCCAATTGGCCATTGTCCGGTCTCTTTGTCATAGGCCTGTTTATCTCAGTAGAACTAATCACAAACGGCTGGTCTTACATCTTCATTGCGCTTGCGGCCAGGAAAGCAAGCAGGACGGCCGCAGCATAGAAACTTTGTAGGGGAGGACTTTCGCGACAATGGCGCTCTTATGTAAAGGCTAATGCGCTTTATCAGACGCCAATTTATCCTGCTTCGGATGCGGACCCATCCAAGTCACCGAACCGGAGTCTATGTCATAGAGCGCTCCTTCCACCTTGAGCTTGCCTGACTTGACCCTATCGACAGTTATGGTGCTGGTGCGGAAAACGTTCCGTAGCTCAATTGAAAAAGAAATTAAACTCAATCCGGGCCTTGACGTGGAAGAGCGCCTTTTCAAGGCGTACAGCCTTACGGACAAACCGATGGCGTCGTGGTCGATTTTAACACTATTGGTTTTTTGGGCCATGCTGGCCACTCGATTTCAAGCTGCCGTTTCATTTGGTATTCTGGTATCATTAGCATTTGGCATGTAAATCTTCGGTGACCTGATCTTTATGAAGTCGATCATTCTGACTTTGCCCTGAATTAGAAGGATCATCTTAAAGGTCGCGCAAAAGAAAAATATTCGTTCAGGATATTTGGAGAGGCCACTATGAATGGGAAAGTACACTACTGGATAGTTTGTGACGCAGTGGCCTACATAAAGAACTATGGCACACCTTTACAAAAGAGGGCCTTGCAGTCTTTCGAATTAGCTTATGGCCAACGGAAATCAATCGAGGAGATTCCAGCTTCTCAGAGCGCAATGGAGAGATTAGCCGGTTTTGAATCCTGGCACACGGACAAATTTGGTGACTTGTCTCTGCGAGTCCCTGGATTTCTATGGAAAACCAAACGGAATTTGACCGGACTTTTTGGCCATACGTTTACGGCCTTCAATCATTTCATAAACCCGCATCCGGATGGCGCCAAACAGTGGTCAGCCGGCAGTGGTTATTCTTACAACACTTCTTCAATGAAGGGTTTTGACGCCTTCGTCGTAAAAGGAATATCTGTCTATCTTAGAGGGCTAGTGGATAAAGATAATTCACTGGTCTTGAATCGGGTTAGACCAGCTTGGATCAAAGGTGTTTCGGAGTGGAGGGACAATTTCGAACGAGAAATTGTTAACACTACTTTCGTTCCCTGGAGTGTGCTCGTCAAATTCTACTATTCCTACTTTCTTTTTGATCAAAAGGAACCACTAGAGGTCAGAGGACCAAATTCACACCTGGTCGGTCTTCAGCTTCTCGGGCCGGTTTTTCACGCTATCGCTGACGCTTGCTCGCCTCAACATGTCAGACCTGCCCTAGGATTCGGGCATCAGGCCTGGGAAAATTATGTTCAGTCCAGAGTTTACACCCGACAAATCGACTTAAACCCTGCGATAATATCTAAAATCATGAGCGAAGGACCTTTTAGCCCTGAACTTACTGCATCAGAGGGTAAGCTCACAGGACGATTCGATGTCGAATCTTTCGTTTACCAATTGAGC
>JACWAG010000190.1 GCA_014874425.1 Syntrophaceae bacterium
ACTGATCCTTTAAGCGAGTGAGCCGCCTTTTCAATTGTTTCGGCTCTTCCTTCATGTACCGCTTGCTCGACGGCTGAGAGCATTCTTGAACTATTTTTCATAAATAGATCGACCAGTTCATCTAAAAGCTCTATGTCCCCTCCAACCCTCGAGATCAAAAGCGCCTTGTCGACAATCTCTCCCGTTTGCTCATTAGAAAAGGCTCCTTGAGATGTCGCCTCGCGCTGACTAACCAATCTATCTATGTTTTCAATAAGTTCATCAGCGTTGATTGGTTTCGAGATGTATGCGTCCATGCCTTCAGCCAAACACTTTTCCCTATCTCCGGACATCGCATGAGCTGTCATCGCAAATATCGGAATGTGCCCTCCGGAGCTTTTTTCTTTCTCCCTAATTGCTCTGGTAGCCTGAAAACCGTCCATCTCCGGCATCTGAACATCCATAAGGATGACGTCGAAACAACTATTCTCCATCTTACGCAAGGCTTCCTCGCCATTTTCCGCAATCGTCACTAGATGCCCCATTTTTTGGAGAATAGTGGCCGCAAGCTTCTGATTGATCACGTTATCTTCAGCCAGTAGCACCTTTAGAAATCGTCTTCTTTCTCTTAGAGAGTGACGGGTTATAAGGGATGGCTTAAGTTCATCATCCGGCGCCTTGTTGAGCGCCTTGGAAATTAGATTAAGTAGCTCTGATTGTTTGATTGGTTTCAAGCAATAAGCGGAAATTCCCAAATTTAGGCATCTGTGAGCGTCACCTCGTTGCCCGGCCGAGGTCAGCATGATCTTCGCCAGTCCTGAAAATTCAGGGTCCGAATTGATTCGCTCTGCCAGTTCAAAACCGTCAATGTCTGGCATCATGTGATCAAGAAGGACCAAAACAAATGGTTTGCCTATGTCTTTCGCTATTTTCAGGGCGTCTAGGGCGGCGGTTGCGCCCTCCACCGCCACAGGTTTCATACGCCAGAAAGATAGCATTTCATGGAGTATAAACCGGTTCGTAGCATTGTCATCAACCACCAACACCGGCAAATCCTTGAACATGGAAATGTCCCATGTGACATTATCAGGCAGAGGCCCATGTTTGAGTCCAAGCCTAGTAGTGAAATGAAATGTGCTCCCCGCCCCCACCTCACTTTCAAGCCAAATCTCGCCACCCATCATCTGGACCAACTGCGTCGAAACAGCTAACCCAAGTCCTGTGCCGCCATACTTCCTGGTCGTAGACCCATCAGCCTGCTCAAAAGCGTTGAATATTTTTTCTTGTTTTTCTTTGGGAATCCCTATGCCGGTGTCCTTAATCGAAAAATGCAGGAAAAGCTCGTCTTCGGACTCCTTTTCTAACTGAACGTCAACCGAAACTTCCCCTTTTGGTGTAAATTTTATAGAGTTTCCGAGAAGATTTATCAGGATCTGGTTCAGGCGGCCAGGGTCACCAACAACGACGTCAGGCACGTCAGGGGGAATATGATATGCCAGTTCAAGAGATTTAGAGTGGGCCTGCAGGGATACCGCCATCATGGCGTTAGCGATTGAATCCCTCAAACTAAAATCCATCTCGACCAGTTCAAACTTTCCAGCTTCTATTTTTGAGAAATCCAGTATGTCGTTAATTAGTCTTAACAGGGACTCAGCCGAAATCTTTACAGCTTCCAAATATTCGCGTTGTTCGGAAGTAAGATCGGTATTTAACGCAAGTTCCGTCATGCCCAGAACGCCATTCATGGGGGTGCGGATTTCATGGCTCATGTTTGCCAGGAATGAACTCTTGGCCCTGCTAGCTTGTTCAGCCGCCTCTCGAGCCGAAATCAAATTTTTCTCCGCGAGCTTCAACTCGGTTATATCTTCGGAAATTCCAACCAGATGAGTCGCCGTACCATTTTCATCGACGATTGGGACTTTCTTTGAATGCAAGATTCGTACACCGTCGTGTTGGGTCGCTACCTCCTGCTCACTTATCTCTAGAAATCGCCCACTGTTTAGGACTTCACGGTCCTGATCCTCAAACTTTCCTGCTTCGCGAAACAAATCTTTCGCTGTCTTGCCGATAACCTCTTTAGCTTTGTAACCGTAAATTTCTTCGCATGTCTTGTTCCAGAAGACAAATGACAATTTGTCGGCCTCTTTAACAAAAACTGCGGTTGGTAGATTTTGGATTATCGAATCCAGGAGCGCCTTTGTTCGTCTGGTCTCTTCTTCAGCCCGCTTGCGAAGAGTGATGTTTCTAACCGATGATAGACTTACGCGTCCCCATGCCGGATCGTTCATTACTACCGAATCAAGAAGAACATCTATAACGGTCCCGTCGTTCTTTATGTATTGATACGGCACATCCCTGACTGTACCGTCCCGCCACAATCTTGGGAGGACCTCCGTTTTTGACGCGATCGCCGACTTCGGAGTCATTACGAAGCTCACGTTATGTCCGAGAATCTCATCCTTGGAATAGCCCATGACTTCGAGCCAGCGTTCGTTTACATCACGAAAATTTCCCCTCTCATCAATCAAGTGCATCATGACTGGCGACTTTTCAAAAATGTGTCGTAGACGTTCTTCGCTAACATTTGAAGTGTTCTCAACCTGTAAACTTTTTTCAGATGCCGGTGGTATTTCCTGTCGGTTGGCGCCAACTTGGGATAAACATGTCTCTCTGCGAATTATTCGAACCATCACAAGATAAAACATTGCGAAAATAACGACAGAGGAGACCCGAAGCAACATGGCGTCAATCGACACATCAAAGATCAACGCGTCAAGAAAAGATTTTTTGTGGACCAAAATGGATTCAGAGATGGCATCGGACAAACAAACCAGAATGAAAAAAAGGAGGGACAATACCACGATCTTGGAATTCTTCATCGGGTTTACTCCGGAAGGTTTGAATAGTTTCAGCCCGGCGTTCCGAGAAAAGTCGCGTCGTTATCCTCATAATATCAGAATATTATTGTAAAAACGATAAAAAATTGCGAAAATCTTCCATTGGATTTGCAGAGGCAGCCCCAAATGGGCTTTGAGTTTAGAAAAAAACAGGAGGTACATCGCATGGATCAAAAAGCCAGAGAACAAAGAAAGAAAAATGTCATTGAGGTCTTGAACAAGGCTCGCTCCATGGAATTGCAGGCCATCGCCCAGTACATGAACCAGCATTATAATCTGGACGACATGGATTACGGAGAAATGGCCGCCAAAGTTAAGCTTATCGCAATAGATGAAATGCGTCACGCAGAGATGTTTGCAGAGCGCATTAAAGAACTGGCGGGCGAACCCACCACTGAGCCCGCTGGGAAAGCTCAGAAGGGCCAAAAAGTCCAGTCAATATTTGCTTTTGACTCAAAACTCGAAGATGACACGATCGACACATATAACCAGTTTATTCTGGTATGCAGAGAAAATGGTGACAGTTCCAGTCAGAAACTTTTTGAAGCGATTATCGATGAAGAACAGGCCCATTTTAATTACTTTGACACCGTCAGTGAACACATTGAGACATTAGGAGACACGTACCTCGCCAAGATAGCAGGAACACCTTCCGCCACCGGATTGCAGACTCTGGGTTTTGTCGCCAGACAAGGGACCACTGGTACGCCGGGCGCGGCTTAAAATCATATCGAAGAACATCCTGGCGCTTCTATGATAGAATATCGAATACGTGTGTCGGAGTTCTTATGCGTTCAGGCGTCCTGCGTCATTCAGAGCAAATACAAGATTGAGGAAAGGCTCGTCGTAAGGAAAAGCGGCGAGTTATGTTGCTTGTCGATCAACGGATGTTGGATTTGGACGCCTCAGTGAAATTTAATGAGATGCTAAGAAAACCCTTGATTGCGCTTACGATATGCGCATTGTTGTCCGGCCTGTCCGCTGGCAGTGCGTCCGCAGACAGTGGGGTTCACCCCCTGGAACCCGTGGATGTCTCGAGTCCAAGGGCCACTCTGGAATCTTTTGTAAAGAACAACAGTAAAGGCGCAGCGGCTTACATGGCTGGGAATATTAAGGAAGCTCGTCTTCGAGTAAAGAACCTTTTACAATGCCTTAATCTTGACCAGGAGTTGCCTGATCTAAAACAGGCCATTGGATTTGAGACCATTTTGTACCTCGTAGAAATTCTGCATCGCATTGAAATACCGCTATATACTGACATCCCGGACCTAAAGGCTGTTCAGGATCAAAAGATAACCAGTTGGACCATTCCATACACGCCTATAACAATTGGCCTTGTGAAAAGTCAGTCCTCTACGGGGCATTTCCTTTTTACACCTGATACAGTGAAACAGGCTCCAGAGCTTTACCACAGAGTCAAAGATCTCCCTTACCTGTGGGGAACTGAAGGAATGGGCGCATATACGGAGCTTACTTCTCGTGGAGGACTTTTTATAACAAGAAAATTTATAAATCTTCTTCCAGGTTGGGCCATCAGGCATTTTGGAGGGCTGCGTCTGTGGCAGTGGATCGGTTTGACCTTGTTCTTCCTGGGCGGGATTTTCACTACTCTGTTAACACATATATACGGTCGAAAAGCGCTGGA
>JACWAG010000191.1 GCA_014874425.1 Syntrophaceae bacterium
GACAGGGGTTGTTGAGAAGTTTGGGTTGCGGCGGGCCTTACGGCGATAAGTTTCGGGCTTCTATTTTCGGCCGCCGAATAAATGGCAAACAGGAATACCAAAGTTAGAATCGACAAAATAAGAATGGCCTTTTTCATTAAGGTCTCCCAGTTTGAGGTTTTGGTCTCCTCTATCATATTTTGTTCTAAAATCCACTCTTTTTTGCACTTACAAACTAGCATTAACAACAAAACCTTGCTCGATTCCAAAACACCCATTCGAGGCGCCTGACAGTAGAGACCTGATCGGATCTCACGTCCACTGCCTTTTCTTCTTCTTGTTGTCATGATCATTCTGCGGGCTATGATCTTGATCGTGATCATTGCGCTTAAACGATCCACGCAAGACAGTATCCGTTATGGAAATACCAAGGGAGCCGGGTGGAACTTGCAAGGAATATTCATAGCCATCTCTAACGAATTTGAGAACTGAACGTCGTCTTTCCTTTTTTGTGCGTGCTGTGAGCGTGATCAATTTGTCTGAATCAAGATCAGTGACTCCGTCGTATTCAACTATGACATCCCCTTTTGCCATCCCAGCTTTCCTAGCGTCGGATTTTGGTGTGAATTCTATTATTAATACACCGCGAGTTATCAAATTTTCAGACTGGTCAGTCTTAGAGCCGCTGTCCGTAGCCGAGCGTTTTAGGCTTCGCTCCTTTTCTTTGGCTACAGCTTGGGCCACTTCACGTTGCTCAGGGTTGGGAACCCACTGTTGCGTCAAAAAATTCTCACTGAAATGGAAAGGCCTCTGGCGGGAATCTGTATCAACTATGACTCGAAATCCCCCGTTGTAAAGGGCCAGGTCCGGCCGAGCCCAACCTCTGAATGCGCATCTCAGGCTGACAGGGCTGGAAGTCCAGTCGCCACCCTTCATGAGCCTGTTTTCGCCCTGTCCAGGCCCCTCAGGGTCTATCTCAGGGGTATATCGGTAGTAGTCCTCCTGATAGAAGTCCCTAACCCACTGCAGCACATTTCCCGCCATGTCGTACAGACCAAACCCGTTGGGATCATAGCTACCGACTGGAGCGACGTTCTTGTACCCATCGTCAACATCTCTGTCCCGCCACTCGAAATCAGTGTTCTTGTCAGCATAATTGGCCCTTCGGCCGTCGGGCAGTTGATCACCCCATGGGAACGGAGCCATAGGTAGCCCTCCCCTTGCCGCGTATTCCCATTGGGCCTCTGTGGGTAATTTGTAGGGAGCGCGTTCTTTAGCCGAGAGCCATTCACAAAAAGCCACGGCGTCATTGTAGGTGACCATTGTCACAGGTTGATTCGGCTCGACTGACCAACCGGGATTTCTCCAGGAACTGCCCACCTTTTGCGTAAAGCGGTTAGCCTTGATGTCAAAAACCTCACCGCCATTGTCTTCCTCCGCGTCCGTAATATACCCTGTGTCATCAACAAACGCCTTGAATTGTTCAACAGTTACGGGCGTGGCATCCATAAAGAACGGCTTCGAGATCCTTACCTTATGGAATGGATATTCGTTTTCCAGGGAAAGGGGTTGCCCTCTGGCCAACACTGTCATGGCCCACGCGATGTCGGCCTCTGAACTCCCCATAACGAAAGACCCTTCTGGAATTCTAACCATGCGCATGCCTAACGAATTCGTAAATGACTCCACAGATTTGTTGTGCGTCTCATCAATGAACGACTTCAAGACATTTTTCACAAAGCCGGACGTGTCTTCCATGCAGCCTTTTGGGACGCCCTGAACTTCCGGCATCCTATCGACGAGGTTTGCAGCTTTCAAGCGCTTACCGGAACGAACCAACTCCCTGACCTGCTGAAATATGGCGTTGACCTGTTCATCAGTCATTGGCGCATTCACATTGAAGTCAGGATTGACCGTAGCAAGATCCTTGTCTCGCGAGTCGGGAATTGTCACAACCCGAAAACCAGTCATATCTGCGCAAAGCTTTGGGTCTATGCCGAAACGGAACGCGTTACGAGCCTCGCACGCGTCAAAAGCCCAGCTACCTCCTCTGACCACTCTTGTCTTAGCGGTCCTGGGACCGGGTGGGTCCACAGACACAGTACCCGCCTTCTTTTTATACTCTTTGGAATCGAAATAGTCCGAGCATAGCTGCCAGACATTTCCAACCATGTCATAGAGTCTGAAGCCATTTGGTTCGTAAGCCCCAACCGGAGATGTAAAACTGTATTCGTCGTCAATCGAACGGTCAGCCCAAGGCGCTACACAGCTTCTGTCAGCTAGATTCAGTTTTTTCCCATCCGGGTAGTCATTCCCCCATGGGAAACGCTCATCGTTTCTGCCCCCCCTAGCGGAATATTCCCATTGCGCCTCTGTAGGAATGCTGTATCGTCGACCGTCACGGGAACTCAGCCAGTTGCAAAACGCCTCTGCGTCGGCATGGCAGACCATGGTTACCGGATAGTCATCGTAGACCTGAAACCCTGGGTTTCTCCAGGACAACCCATTCTTCTTTATCCAATGCTTTTTTGAATTATCGTATCCCCAACCCCATCCCTGGGTTTCAGCTACAGTCTTATAGCCCGTCTCTGAGACAAACTGTTTAAATTGTCCTATCGTAACATCATACTTTCCAATCAGAAAAGGCTTGGATATTTCCACAGCATGATCTGGGGTCTCGGGCTGGACAAGGTTTTCCGGCACGTTCCATTCTGCCTGAACTCGCCGAATTTCGGACGGTGAACTGCCCATTCTGAAGCTTCCCGCCGGTATAAGGACCATTCTTATCCCTATAGCGTTAGTCGTTTCGGAGCGTGGCGTCAGCTTCGAGAGTTGCGTTTCAGGCTGGCTGTTTCTCATTTCCGCGATTTTGCCGTTGAGTGCCTGAATGGTCTCTCTGTCGACATCAGCAGCCATTTTGAAAGCCCTTTGCAACGGTTGAGACGCTAGTTCATACTCGCCTCTCTGAATACGATGACGCGCCAAGTTCAGTTCGGCGCCCACGACGCGGGATTTGTCGGGAGGTTTTACGACTATTCTCTTTGCGTCCCGTTTCTGTTCCTGATTCTTGCTGTTAGATACGGCGGTGGATTTAGCGGCGCGCCGATGCAGGCCCTCAAAGTAACCTGAAACAGCTTCGTATAATTTTTCAGGACTCACTGACGAGTCCTTGGGAGCCTGTTTTTCATCCTTCACACCACTTTCTGGGCTCGCCGCCCAACAATGAGCGTCGCCGGCCATGACAGCGGTCATAATGATGAAGCAGATCGACATCCGCATGACAGTTGACTTGGAAAGCCCCATTTCCTTGATCCTCGAACAAATTCGCACGAGGATCAAATCCCGTAACGTCAGCAAAAATTTTATAAACATTTTTTGGCGCCGTATTTCAAATCAGAACGTGATGCGCCCCAACACCTGGGCAGCAAAAAAGAGTTGGGGTTCCCCAATATTGAGGCGTTATGAATCGACTTGTTGATATTAGACTGGTTGTTAGAGAAATTTACAACCTTTTCTTGCTAACCTTTTACTTTATTACCACTGGGATTCTCTTCTTGAGTTCTTCGGTAACTTTCTTGTGAAGCTCTGCGTTTCTCTCGTTTTCAAGTCTCATCTTGATTAGGTTGCGTACCTGCACAAAATTCGGAGGCTGGGGTTGCCTACGATCATCAACCTTGAGTATGTGCCAACCGAACTGAGACTTTACCGGCCCTCCAATCTCACCCTTTGGTATCTTGAATAGAACATGCTCGAAGGATTTCTCAAAAGACCCTCGTGGTAGCCAATCCTTACCATCCATGAGTTCCAGTTTGCCGCCTTTTTGGGCGGCGGGATCAATGGACTTTTTCTTTGCGAGGTCCGCAAAGTCCGCGCCTTTCTTCAATTCTGCGATAATCTTGTTAGCCTCGGCCTCTGTCTTCACCAAGATATGCCGTGCCTGAATTTCCTCGGGCGGTGTAAACTCGTTTATATGAGTTTTGTAATAATTTTTGAGATCATCTTCAGAGATAGGCGTCTGTTTTGCCTGCGCCCGTCTGAAATATTCCCGGGCCAAATATTGAGCCTGTTCATACTTTAATCTGGTCTTGATCGCCGGCTCTTTGTCAATCCCATCATCTTTTGCGGCTTGCGCGAACAGTTCGAAGTTGACCACTTCATCTAAAATCTTTTTGCGCCCGTCAGGCGTAAGGAACGGGACCCTATTTTCCTCAGGAATTGTAGCGATTATGTTGTCTAGCATTTCACGGGTAATTTTCTGATTTCCTACTGTCGCCAATACATCTCCGCCCTTTTCATCCATCACTGGTTGAGCTATAGCGATCCCTTGAGTCAAGCTGATCAAAATGGTCATAGCCAAAAAAAACTTATGCATGTTCAAACCTCGCGGACCTAGAACCAAAATTTAAGCGGCATGTTCACCCTACTGTTATAAGTGATCAAACCGCTTAATCTCATTATTCATACTAGAAGAAGCAGGAAATAAAATCAAGGCGGTACACCCCAAACGTCAAAACGAGTCTCACCGAGACCCGCTGCGGCTATCAACCCGATTTAACTGATCTGCCGCTATCTCCTGAACACGATTCGCATGTATCACACGAATCACAACTGTCGCAAGCATAGCGAGCGAACAACCCAGGATCGGCTTTAAATGCGTCTCCCAATTCTTTTATGGTGTTTGAATCGCATACAGGGCACCTCTTGGGAGCATCATTCGCGTCAAAAAATATCTTCGCGAACTCTTTTCCACAGCTTTCACAGTAATAATTTAGAATCGGCATATCTTCCTCCTTATCAATTATAACTATTTTCCAAGTAATAGTTTACAAATCCAGTTAAGCGCAATCGAGTCATCAGACTTCTCCATCCTTTATCTGCTCCATAACTTCAAGCTCGTGTCTTGCCGCCAGTTTCAATCTCTCCTTCCACTTTGGATCCATATCGTCCAGCTCAAAGACCGCGGCAAAATTCGTAAGTTCTTCTCTGGACGGCTGACCCATTTTCTCCCAGAGCGCGACATTTATATACTCCCAAACTTTCAACCCGGCCTTTGCCGCCTTTTCCTCAGCGAGCACAAGCAAATACGGGTTCATGGTAAGTTTTACGGAAATTATGCCTTCTGGCCATTCTTTGGATTCATCGGTCCTTGTTAAACTACAGTTGGACATTTCACGCTCCATTTACTAGGTATTCTACTCCTTGACCCTGAGTTATTAGATTCCTACGAGTCGGTTTTGATTCACATCTAGAAGCTTTTTCCGCAGGAAAGATAAATTCAACAGACAAATTTAAAGTTAATTAGAAATCGGGTCCAAATGCGGATCGACGCGAAACTTGACAGGCGCAAGCACTTTGCGTAACGTGATTCTGCAATTCCCAAGGCTATCTCGGGGAGTTTCAAAGGGGTGCGCAGATGAACATTCTGGTTCTAGGATCACTGGCTTACGACCGGATTATGGATTTCCCGGACAAATTTTCGAACCATATATTACCAGACAAGATACATATTCTGAATGTATGTTTCATGGTCAACGGCTTAAGAGAACTTTTCGGCGGTACCGCTGGCAATATCGCTTACAATCTTGCTCTGCTGGGTGAACGTCCCATAATCCTGGCATGCGCCGGAAAAGATTTTGATTCTTACGAAAGGTGGCTTAGCGGTTTCTCTTTGCCTCTTGACGCAGTGCGTCGGGTGGAACATGAATTCACCGCCGGAGCGTACATTACTACAGACCTTTCGGACAATCAGATCACAGGATTTAATCCTGGGGCCATGAAAGAACCATGCCTCCAGGACATAGATCAATA
>JACWAG010000192.1 GCA_014874425.1 Syntrophaceae bacterium
AGTTGGGAGAATTCGCGCAGCAGGGCTACGCGATTGTGGCTAATCCCAAGTCCGGCGGTATCCTGGCGTATGTGACCCCAACGTCGGAAAGGTGGGATGGATGTGGCGGTGACATGGAACTGTTCTCTCCAATGGCCATGGCGCCCGCTTTTACACCTCAACAGGTTAATGATCCATTGTATACACTTGCTTCGCAAATAACATCTCCTGGGACCGACAACAGAAGGCTGGCGTTTGCAGAAGCTTTCAAGACTGATCGACAGGAGCTTGTTCGTAAAATTGTAGAAGTGATAGGAGCAGAAAAGGTCATTAACGCGCTCGGAGAGTTCAATGTTGAGGCCAAGGTTGTTGATGGCCAAAAGATCCTTATAGCGCCCATGACTCCTTTGGAAGTAGTTCAGAGTTATAGCGCGCTCGCAAACTTGGGCTCCGCAGGAGTCATAAATTGCAGGCGACCGACTGCGTTGGACAATACTGACCAAACTAGTCGTCCTAAACAAATTTTAGTCTCTATTCCACCAGCCGTCCTGTTTATAATTAACAGCCTAATTAGAGATCATCAGAGGCTTAAAAACATGAACGATGGCCCACAAAAACTTCTAATGAGCCCTTCCTTTTTGTTTACGTCCGATCACTTCGGACTGTGGTCGATCGCTTACAATAGGACAACGATAGTTTTGATAAGAATTCCATCATCAAACCTTTCAGCCAAGCTCGCTCGAAAAGTTACTCTGGACATTTTACCAGCGCCTAGTATTGACCAAGGACGTGATTCCACGATCCCGCCGGGGCTTGTTTTTAGAAAACTTTGTGTGAAATCCGGATTAAGAGCTACATCGACATGTCCACAGGTGAATTTGCTTCCATTTCTCTCTGGCACACAACCGGATGAATGGTGCACTCTGAGACACGAAGCTGATCATGACGCCAAACCACTGGGAAAAGTGTGGGTTCCACCGAAATAGTTTTGAAACCGGAAGATGAGATTAGTCTTAATCACTGACCATGAAAACGGAAATAGAATTCAAAGGAGGTAAATCGTGGACGAATTTGTAAAAAATCATCAGAAGATAGTCTTTGAAACAACCCTCAATGCGCTTGAGAAAAATGGTTTTAAAGGAATTTTGGTTAGTTCCAAAGAAGAAGCGGCGGAAAAAATAATGGAAATCGCCAAAGATTGTTCCAGTGTAGGGATAGCAGGGACTCATACTGTTCGCGCTCTTGGCGTTTTGCCTAAACTGGAACAGGCTGGAAAGGTGATGTCTGATCATTGGAAGTTCAAACCAGGGACGCCTGAAGAGCTTGAATGTAGAAAAAATCAAGGCAGGGTCGATCTTTTTCTTGTTTCTTCAAACGCGGTAACCATGAATGGAGAGATAGTCAATCGGGATGGGTGCGGTAACCGCGTCAACGCAATGACGTTCGGCCCCAGGAAGGTCGTCATAGTAATTGGCAAAAACAAGATAACGCCGGACCTGGAATCAGCATTAGCAAGGATTGAAGAGGTGGCGGCCCCAATTCGGGCCATGAGTTTGAATCGCAAGACACCATGTGTCAAAACCGGATATTGTATGGATTGTGATTCACCGGAGCGAATCTGTCGAATAACAAGTATAATTCACAAGAGACCTGTAATGACGGATATCACTGTTATCATTATTCCGGAAGACTTGGGTTACTAAGATGCGAGTAGAAGTCAGTGCGCCCAATCGGATCGATGTAGCAGGGGGAACAACCGACCTCTATCCACTATATTTACTGATGCACGGCGGGTTTACCGTAAATGTGGCGATCAACGTGCCGAGCAGGGTTACGCTGACAACTAATCATGACTGCTTTTTCAGGCTTGTTTCCAAAGATCTGGAACAGTCTTTCGAGTGCAAAGATCTGGATGATTTACCAACCACCGGACCACTTGGACTCCTTGGTCTCATATTGAGGCAATTTCCTCCACCTAAAGGTCTGAATATTACAACCAACAACTCAGCCCCGCCAGGGTCAGGCCTTGGGGCTTCTAGCGCGTTGACGGTCGCATTGATCTCCGGGCTCCTGAAAATTCGTGAAGAAGAGTTGAGCTTAACGGAAATCGTGCAGATCGCCGCTGACATCGAGACCGCCCTGATCGGAGTCCCCGCAGGTAAACAGGACCACATTGCGGCCTTGTACGGTGGCGTATCCTTGATCCATTTCGGTTTTAAAGGATATGAACGCAAAGGTTACGACAGTTCGGCGCTCAATCTCGATAAACTTCACAACATGATGGTTTTGTCCTACACAGGGGCAGGTCGTTTTTCTGGAATGAACAATTGGGAAATTACCAAGAACTTCATTGATGGTGATCAGGCGACAAGGACAAAGCTCATGGAAATCAGGAGAATAACCATTAAGATTTGCAAGGTGGTGGAGGCTGCTGATTGGGAGGCGTTGTGTCCGCTGGTTAATGAAGAGTGGCTTGTTCGACGTTCATTAGCTCCTGGGGTCAGCAATCCTGCAATTGATTCCATGATTTCATCCGCTATGGCTGCCGGGGCCGTCGCAGGAAAGGTTTGTGGAGCTGGCGGTGGTGGCTGTATGATTACTCTAACGCCCCCTTCGAAAAGATCCGCCGTTGAAAAAGCCCTATCTGATCAGGGCGCCACGATTTTGGACTACAACTTCGACTTTTGCGGGACGCAAATGAGAGGCCCTTTCCAAGTTTAGTATAAAGTTATTTTAGTTGTTGCAGATTAAAATGTTTCATGCTAGACGCTTTTCACAGTTATTTTAAAAAGATGGAGGCTAATAATGAACCGGAGCTTATTAAAAGTGTTTTTGGCGTTTGCGATGCTGCTGGCGTTTACGCTAGTCTCTGTTTCGGCATTCGCTGCTGAGAAAAAGTATTTCGTGGTTAAAGACGCCAAAGGCGTGTGCTCAGTGCGCCATTTAAAAGAAAAATCCGCTAAATCCATAGCGGGACCTTTTGACAAGAAAGAAGACGCGGAAAAAAGCAAAAAAGAGCTTTGCCCAAAGAAAGAAAAAAAGGAAAAATCCCAGGAAAAGAAACACTAGTTCTCCCAAAAGGCGCGCTGAACAGGTTCGTAAGACAGAAAAACCGTTCATCTACACAAAGCGATGAACGGTTTTCTCACGTTTGGAAAGTTTGTCGATTCGTCCCCCAAGAAACTTTCAACAGGGGCAGGCGCTCTCTCAGAATTAAAAAAGATCAAATATATCCCAAATCCGATAAACGTCTTCTGACAATTTCTTCTTCTTCGGCTGTAAAGCCCTTGCCTTCATTATCAAAATTCACATCACGCCCGTACATTTTGGGGATTTCTGCTGAGATTGAGCTTGTTTCAGGAGACACGCCAATGGCTATAGCGCTTCCAAGAATGTTTTCAGGACATTTGAGGCCATATTCGCTAAAAATGGTCGGGGCAATGTCTCGACACGAAGCGGACCTTACGCTCACATCCATTTTGGAGCCTTTTCGCAAATCACATAGTCTTGTAGCTATAAAAATCCCTTCATGGTCATGGTTGCAAGCGTCAAGACCGGCCACATTCCCCTTTACCAATAGGCTCTTC
>JACWAG010000193.1 GCA_014874425.1 Syntrophaceae bacterium
GCTCATGCTCAGGAAAAATACGTCATTTCTTTGTTGGAACTCCGGCGCTAGTTTTACCCAATCCTTCTCGGTGAATACAACCGGAGCGCCTGCAGCTTTCTCAAGTATGTAGATGAGATCAGCCGAACTATAATTATGGTGGTCCCTGTAAATAAGGTGATTGACAATTCGCCAGTCCAACGACTCGACCATTTTTTGAAATCGACCTGGGTTAGCTATCGCTGAGACCAACAACACATCCATTCCTTTGAGGTCGTTGATATTCCTGGAATTGCTAACGTCACCGTTACGCAAGGCGACCGCATAACTCTTAAAGGTGTAATGTTCGTGACAAGCCAGAAAATCACAGAGTCTTTCTGAAATGACTTCCTGACTGGAGTCAAGAACTACTATATCCGCTCGACTTAGAGTGGAAATAGGTTCCCGAAGGATACCCAGCGGGAACATATAGTCTTCTCTCCCTGAGAGAAGGACTATATCGATATCTCGTTTTAATTTGAGATGCTGGAAGCCATCATCAAGGATTGCCAGATCGCAATTGAAATTCTCATAAACAAACTCAATACATTTAATCCTGTCCCTCCCCACCATTACAGGGGCTTTGTTCATAAGGTTGTTCGCCATGAGAAAAGGTTCGTCACCTACAAGTCTTGGGTTGACCTGACGGGCTAGTGAATTTCCATCACTTACTACTACGTACTCAGTAGCGTACGTTCCTCGATAACCACGGCTTATAACGCATGGTTTCAGACCTTGATCCAGAAGACGTTCGACAAGGTACATTACGAAGGGGGTTTTTCCCGTCCCTCCAATGGCAATGTTACCTACTGAGACCACAGGGATTGGGGCCTGATAACTTTTTGCCCATTTCAGTTCATGGGCTTTGCGCCAGGCCGACTGAATCAGAAAATACGCAGCGGCCGAAACCCCTAGGAATGGTAGGGTTGGCAAACGTGGGAGTCTCGATATGGGGCCAATATTGCGGGACATCTATCGGGACATCTCGCCATTGGGGCGTGAAAATTGAAGGTTATAAAGCCGGGCGAATTCTCCGTTCAAAGCGAGCAATTCATTCTGGGATCCCTGCTCAACGACCCTTCCTTGGGCCATGACATATATGCGATCAACATTCTGAATCGTTGAAAGGCGATGAGCCACGACTAAAGTTGCCCTACCTTTCATGAGTTCCTCCAAAGCCGCCTGTACTGATTTCTCCGAATCTGAATCGAGATTAGAAGTAGCCTCGTCCAGGATGAGAATCGGCGGGTTTTTGAGCAGCGCCCGAGCGATCGCAATTCTCTGGCGCTCCCCACCTGAGAGCTTAATCCCGTTCTCGCCTATGATACCGTCATAACCTTCCGGTTGAGCAATTATGAAGTCGTGGGCGTGAGCCGCTTCAGCGGCCTGCATTACCTGTTCCAGCGGCAAGTCCGGTCTTCCATAGGCTATGTTGTTCCTAATAGTGTCATCGAAAAGAATTGTCTGTTGAGTTACGATACCAATTTTCTCACGAAGCGACCTTTGAGAAACTTTACGAACATCGATTCCATCAATCAGAATTCTCCCTTCAGAAGGGTCATAAAACCTGGGTACAAGGTCCAGTAAGCTACTCTTGCCAACTCCGCTTTCACCTACTATAGCAATCACTTCTCCTGGATTCACATGCAGGTTAATATCTTTGAGCACATTAACAGAATCGTAAGCAAAGCTAACGTTTTGAAATTCCACCTTGCCGGCTATTTCACTGAGAATTATGGCATCAGGAGCATCCTTGACTTCAGGGTCAGTATCGAGAAGACTGAAGATTCGCTCCCCTGCGCTTAATCCTTCCTGAATCGAGTTGTTAACTTCACTCATCCTTTTTATAGGCTCGTATAACATTATCAAAGCAGCCATAAATGAAAAGAAGGTCCCCTGAGTGGATTCTCCATTGATGACCTGATACCCGCCATACGTCACAATAGCGCATACGCCAAAGCCACCTAGAGTCTCCATTATTGGATTGGACATGGCCCTAACCTTGAACCTTCGCATGAAAGCGTTGAAAAGGGTTTCGTTGACCACTGCGAACCTTTGTCGTTCATAATCCTCCATAGCAAAGGCCTTGACGATCCTAATGCCAGTAATGGTCTCATTCAACCTTTCAGTAATATCTTCGAGCGATATCAGCATCCTGCGTGAATAACGCTTCATTCTCCTACCGAAATTTATGAGTGGATAAATCGCAAGCGGAAAAACCACCATTGCGATAAGGGCAAGCTTAAAATCTCGCAAAAAAACAACAGCCACCAGAGAAATTACGGTCAATGTGTCGCGTACGACACCGGTTATAGCGCTCGTTAACGCTCCCTGAACCAGGGACACATCGTTGTTCATTCTTGACAGCAGTTGGCCTGTTGAATGTTTAACGAAAAAACCGACCGACATTTCTTCAATTTTACGGAACATCTCATATCGCAGATCGCGAATGATGCTTTGTCCAACGAACGCCATCAGGTAGTATTGACCAAAATCGCAAATCCCTTTCAGAATATATACGGACGCTACCACTATCGGTATCAGCATAAGCATCCTCATGTTTTTCTGAAAGAAGATGTCATCAAGCGCCGGTTTCACGAGGTAAGCCAGAGAAGCGGTGAGCAACGCCACGCCGAGCATGCACAACCCCGCTAGACACAATTTCCCGATGTATGGCGCCAAGTATTTTAGGAGTTTCTTGTAAACCGCCACTTTGTTAGCCTCAATAAATCCGAATTTAGTTGGAAATGATAGAATTGCAAACCGATAAGCTCTAGAGAGCGCAAGCAAGTGGCCAGCGCTCGACGGAGGGGCGGCGCTTCGCTAAATTATGGGCCCGGAGGCTGGTATCCCAATTACACAGATTTTTGCCTTGTCGGCCAGATTGATCGTTTCTTCATGATTGGCGATCATTGTCTTGCCTACTTCGATAGCCAAAACCTTGGATCCCGCTACGATCATGTTTTTGATAGTAGAGGGACCAATCCCAGGCACATCGAAACGCATGTCCTGTTTTGGTTTTGCCATCTTGACTACCACTGAATTTGGGATATTTAGTTCTCCAGCCCTCAGGATGGCCTTATCGGTTCCTTCTATGGCTTCGACTACCAGCACAGCCCGGTTTTTTACTACCACAGTCTGGCCTATATCCAAAGCGCCTATTGCGAGGGCCATTTCTCTCCCAAAATGAATATCTTCAATTTGATGTTTTGTTGGGTCTTTCCTGGTCAAGACGCCCGGGCGCGCCATAAGTTTGGATGCCCATAGCGTTATGCTGTCAATCTTGATACCTTCACTAGCAAGCTCATCAGCTATCCCAGCGAGCACAGTGTCGTCCCGCCAATCAGCCAGCCTTCTGA
>JACWAG010000194.1 GCA_014874425.1 Syntrophaceae bacterium
AATTCTTGATCCAAACATTTATTGTACCCTCCTCAGGACTCGCCTCTATCGCGTTTAGCAACAAATTGATAACAGCTTGTTCCAGCTTCGCTGAGTCCACTTCCATTGGACAAATGATCCGGGCATAATGTTCGATTATCTTGACGTTCTTTTCCTGGGCCTTGGCTTCTAACAGACCAACACAACTTCCAACCACGGCGGAAAGATTTGTCGGTCCCCTATTCACTGTCATTGGACGGGCCGTATCAAGTAACTGACGGAGGATCTCTTCCAGCCGGGAAACCTCATTGACCGTAATTTCCAGACGTCTACGATCATAGCCGTCAAGTTCGAGCTTCCTTTCCAAGATTTGCAGATTCATCTTGATAGAAGACAGAGGATTTCTGATTTCATGCGAGAGAGACGCTGAAAGATGCCCCACATAAGCCATCCGCTCGTTTTCCCTAACCTTGGTTTCCATGGAAACACGCTCACTAATGTCACGGCAAATCCCTATGATTACCGGTCCATCCCCTAAGTCGGCAAGCCTTGCCCTGACTTCTCTGTACGCTTTGTCTCGAGGCTCCTTGGCCAGAATGTACTGTACTGGTCCAGGACCTGGTCTGCCATTAAGAATTTCCAAATATGCATTTAGAAGGTCTTCGCGGGATTCATCCGCCACAAAATCCGCAAAAGGCTTCCCTATTACATCTTTTAGCACCGCTCTATGCATTGAGCAGAAAGCGCTGTTGGCAAAAATGATCCGCTGGTTCTGAATGACAAAATATCCGTCATTTATTCCCTCTACAAGTGTCTTGTAGCGATGTTTACTCGATGCGAGTTCCGCTGTCCGGACACTTATGGCGTGTTCGAGATTTTTTGCGTGTCTCCTTATGGACAATTCATGCATGAGCTGGTAATGGTCCGAGAACCTGTGAATGGTATAGGACAGGCAAGCGTTTATTGGCTCCACCGACATTGCGAGGAGACTGAAACGGCCTTGGGCTCGAAGGCGTTCCAAAACAACGAGCCTGAACAGTTCAAAAGCCTTCTGGACATCTGAGAGTGAGAAACCGGCCTTTAATCTCTTTTCAGTAATAAAATCAATGAATTTCTGTATCCGATCCAATCTGCCGGACGATATATATTCCAGATTTGCGTCGAAAGCTTCGGAAACCGTTCCCATCAATTCATTTCTAGTACTTCTTAGGTATGACGGTGAGAGTATCGACAACCTGTCCACCCATTCTTGCACTATATTGGTAGTCTCAGATTTTAGCCAATCAAGGAAGGTTTCTGTTACAGGCGTCCAGACATAAACAAGTGATTCATTAAGAAATGGGGGTTTGGAAGCAACTGTTCCCGATACATCAGGTTTGGCCCCATTAGTACTTTTCCACCTGTGTTTTGCAGTTGAATCGTCTATGATTTCATCAGGGTTTGTCATGAGGCGCCGCCAACAATGGAGGTAGTCCGTTCCTGTTAAACTCCTTGAAAATATTATACCTAGCCCTTGTCGGGATTCATGTTAGGGGGATTACAAGGCGGCCCCCTCTTCGCAATAATTTATTCTACAAACCGTTTCTCAGCTATCGGATTCTTTTGTCGCCAGAACACCCTGGAGGAATATTTGGGCGCATTCCTCGCTCAGGGCGTCAACCGTTACAAATTCCATCCTTTTCATGACGTTCTTGTATATTGCAAGATTCGAAATCATAGCCTGATAACAAAAGATTATCGTTCTGGGGTCCATTTTACGGAACACACCCTCATCGACTCGCTTGGTCACATAATCAGCCAAGTAGCTTATCATGAGAGTGTCCTTTTCATGAAAATGCTTTTGATGAAAACTGTCTTCTCTGAGTCTGGCATACATTAGAATCTTGAAGATTTCCCGATCTTCCCGATTCGCAGTATGTTTGAGTATGTGATAGGCAAACGCTTTAAAAACCCCAAAATCGTCTTTTCGCTCCATCGGCCCAACTAGATCTCGATCCATTGGGTGTGACCTGTAGGCGGTTTCAGCTATGGCTTCATAGATATTTCGTTTAGAACCAAAGAGCTGGATGACACGTGGTCGGCTGATCCCAACCATTGCAGCGATGTCATCCAATGTTACTTCGGCGAACCCTCCCCTTGCGAAGAGAGACCTTGCAGCGGCAAGCACTTGTGTCTTGCGATCTTCCGATGAAAGTTTTTTCTGTCTCATAATTCTCAATGCTAAACCCTTTCTATATTAGGCGTGAACGTTTTACTTAACTGACCAGTAAGTTATCGCCCTCGGCATTTTTTTACTTACCTAGTTTCATATTAATCCTATAAAGAATCAAAGTCCACTGATCACAAAAACCAGGACCAATGGTATCACTTACTCTTTATCTAATAATAATTTGAAAAGTTATTTAATGAATTTAATAGAATAATCTAAGCGTACTATTCGAATCTCATAAGGTCAATTACTGAAAGGAAAGACAGGACCGTCGATGCAAGACCGTAAACCATTTTCCGTGCCGCAACTTCCGCACAAGCCAATCCCACATTTCATAACATCTTCTCTGGCTATATATACCTCTTTTGGATCTACAAATCTCGAAAAAAAATCACCAGCCCTTTTCATCATATCATAAGGGCCACAGATATACACTCTAAAAGCCCTAATTCCCAGGTCGGGCACGCAAAATTCCCGTTCTAGCGACTCGAATACAGCTCCGGGCTCACCTGGCTTGTCTATAGAAATCCGTGCGTTCGGAGCTATGCATTCAATTTCTGAAACAAACCATTCCTCAAGCGGTTGAGAAAATCCGAAAAATGCCTTGATAATATTTTTGGGCCACTTCATCGCAGCCAACAGAATCGGAGCCACCCCTGTGCCTCCCCCCAGAACCAAGAGTTCGTTCTTTTCATTGGGGACTTGAAAGCCCTTGCCATAAGGGCCGCGACAATATATTTCGGCGCCTTCTTCGAGCGCTGAAAGTTTTTCTGTGAAGGGACCAACGGACCTGATCAAATATACAGGTTTTAGGTCACTCATGGGCGAGAATGGCTTTTCTCCAACTTCAGGGATGCGAAGGAAAAAGAACTGGCCGGGATCACATTTGGGGCCTTTATCAAGTTCAAGTCTGAACATGTTGGCGGCGATCCTTTTATTGCTTGCGACTCGTGTCCGGAAATATCTAGTCATCCCCGTCTTAGGGCCAAATGTTATAATCCTCCGCCCATCTTTGCCTTCTCCCGCAGGACTTGCAACCCATCTAAAAAACTTTTTGATCTGCGGCGTTGTCATCCCAGCCAAGTTAGACCCAATTGCAAAATAGCTGGCGCCTGCTCTACGATAAGCATCAACATCCCACGGTGAAGCAATGCCTCCAGACGCGATGATCGGTAAATCAACCTGTGACGAAACCTCTCTCACCAACTTTAAGCCTATCGGTTTTACCGCGGCCCCGGAAATCCCGCCGACTACATTTGATAAAATTGGGTTTCCATAATCATCAACCGCTATGCCGGGTCCAACTGTGTTTATCAATGACAGTCCACTTGCTCCGGCGCTTTGGCACACTTTTGCCATTTCGATGATGTTTGTAATATTGGGGGACAATTTCGGCACTATCGGCTTTTGCAAACGATCACAAAGCAACCCCACGATCTTCCCTACCATGACAGGGTCCGTCCCAACACTTAATCCAGCGGTCTTGACATGAGGACACGACAAATTAAGTTCAAAAGCGTCAGCGACATCGTTAAGAATAACCGCGCACTCAAGAAATTCGTCTGGGTCGCTGCCCATTATTGACACGAGCAACGGCTTTCGAGCATGAAGAGGAAGTAACGATCTCATTGCCTCAGCAAAGTTGGCAGCGCCCGGATTGGCCAAACCCACCGCGTTTATAAAACACCCTGGGTGATACTCGTGAACAACTGGTTCCCTATACCCAGGGCGTGGAATCAGACTCAGCGTCTTTGTGGTTAAAAAACCAATTTCCTCAACTTCCCGAGCGATTCTGGCAAGCACGGATGGGGAAGTGGAAACGACGCCTGAAGGGATTGTAAAAGGGTGTTGGACTGAAAAGAGTTTCGGCCGGTCGATGTTTTGACCGCAATTCGGCGTGTTAAAGTCTGATTTCATATAATATTAAGCCTCCACGATACCATCTAATGCCGTGAACCCAAAAACTTGATAGGGTTCGTCGGCCTTGCGTGGGATCTCACCTCAAAATAGAGCGTCGGGTCTTTCGTCTTTTGTGATCCAGCCAGAGCGCCGATAACCTGATTCCTGGAAACCTTGTCCCCTACTATTACGGTCGTCTCGTTCAAATGAGCATAAACAGTAACCAACCCGTCAGAGTGATCTATCAAGACCACCTTTCCCAAACCAGGGATCTCCCCGACGTGGCCGACTTTACCAACCTCAGCGGCCCTGACTTTTGCTCCAAACGTCCCTTCTATTGTAATTCCATTTCGACGCACAGCGTCACCACTCCCAAACCCCTGGATCACCTTTCCAGAGATGGGCCAGGCGAGCTTTGAATCAGATTGTTCATCCCTTTCTACGGTAGGCTTCACTTCCAGAACCTTCTCAGCGGCCCGTTCAGTGATACGACCCGGAATAAGCAATCTTTCCCCTTCTTTTATGACATATGGCTTGTCAAGGTTGTTCGCCTGTGCAAGATCCTGGACATTTAAGTTATACTGGCGCGCTATTCCTGACATTGTTTCATCCTTGGCCACCATATGATACAGGAATTTGGCGCTTGATGGAGCTTCAGTCCGTTCAATGACACCACCCACTTTGGGCCAGTCGGCTCCTCTCCTGACGCAACCGGCCTGTATTACCACTAGTCCTATAATAAACAGTGAATTAAGAATTATACGCAAAGTTATTCAACAATTGGTGTCCGGACCAATCAGCAAGTCCTCAGATTAGAACGACAGGGCGTGAACCAACCTGCCAATGGTCAGACATCAGGGTTCAGACCAGCCATATTCTCCAACCAAATCAACAAACCTGCAGTCAAGAAAATCCCTGGCCCTTTTAACACCACCAATTTTTTCCACGACTTTAAGAGTTTGTGAGAACCTGTCGCCAACAGGGATCACTAGACGACCACCCTCGGCAAGTTGATCAAAGAGAGGAGCTGGGATGCCCGGCGCTCCAGCAGTTACCATAATGGCGTCATAAGGCGATTCATCAGGCCAGCCTTTAGTGCCATCCGCAATTACAAACGTTATATTATTCAAACCGCATTCAACCGTGTTTAACCTTGCCATTTCGGAGAGTTCCGGTATGCGCTCTACCGTATAAACCCAGTTGGCGAGTTTTGCCAAGATCGCGGCCTGGTACCCAGATCCCGTGCCAAGTTCGAGGACTTTCTCATTACCTGTCAACCGGAGAAGTTGCGTCATTATGGCAACCATATAAGGTTGACTAATGGTCTGACCAAACCCGATCGGCAAAGGGCAGTCGTCATAAGAACGGTTTTGATGGGTCCTTACGGCAAAGATGTGTCTCGGAATCTCACGCATCGCAGCGAGGACTCGTTGGTCTGAGACACCACGCGCCTCGATTTGCCTTCGGACCATGAGTTCGCGGGCTTGCTCAAAGCTGGAACTGAGATCCACGTCACTTACTCTCAAAGGTACTCATCGACCATTAGGGGTATATGAATTGGCGGGAGGCAAATTTGGTGGCTCCCCGGCCGGATTCTGCGGAGCTACAGGCTGAACCTCAGGAGATTTGCCCCCATACGTGGCCGGCGACGTTGGAAAAAGTTTACTATCGAGATATCCTGAGAACTGGTCCCAGACACTCGACGGAAAACTCAGCGCCCAGTCAATTGCTCCGGAGACCATCTTACCAGGAGAACTACCGTCGTAATACGGGTTATTGTATTCGGGATACGCGTAATTTGGCCATCCTGGGGCGTTTGATTGGGATTGGGGCTGTAAGGGCTGACCTGAACCAGATCCCGCCTGAGGTACGATCGGCGCGTGGTTGACAGCATTAGGTGAATCGCCTTGCTGGGGCGCCTGCGATCCAATTCCCGAGGCATAACCGCCAGAACCATGCTGAGATCCTGCAACCTGCGCTAAACCCTGGGAAATGATTATGGTAGACATCATGATTGTTAAAATAATTATCATGTTTTTTCGCGCGATCATGGCGTCTCCTCCATGAAAATTCTTTGGACAGACAAATAGAACGAACCGTCAATAATTTCAAGCGATTTTAATTGGAATCTAAGCTTTCCACCCCATGCGACAAATATTGCGACCATATTCACAACGTGCTGTGATCTAGCAATGCAAAAATAGGCGAGATTAATTAAACGCCAGGAATTAATTGCCGGCGTGGGCGAACCGATTTCTAAGTTTAGGAAGACGTTCCCGGACTGGGGTCAGGAAACTGTCCGCTACCCCTATTCCGGAAAGTTGCGATTGGTTGAAAAATATCATTGGGTCATAGAACTGAACTCCACTCCTCACTTGAAGATGTAGGTGAGGACTGGTGGCCCGCCCGGTGCTACCGATTAGACCGATCTTTTGGCCTTCGCGAACCCTCTGGCCGGGACAGACAAGGACTTTGCTCAAATGCGCGTAATCCGTTGAGATCCTTTTACCGTGATCAAGTGTAACTAAAATGCCCAGTCCTCTAAAATCTTTCTGTTTCCCAGCGGCAATCACGACACCATCAGCACAAGCGAAAACGGGGTCTCCTCTTTTTGCGGTTATGTCTACGCCTGCATGGTATCTTCCTCGCCTATATCCAAAAGGGGAGGACAAAACCCCATATTTAAGTGGAAACTTCAATTCTCTGGTCGGCAAATTACAGTTCGATGCGCTGGCTAGGCGCGCCTGAGAATTAAAGAAACCAGCCAACGCGCCTTGCTCGCAAGGTTCGGATACAAGACTCGCGAGTTGCACAGGTGGCTTATGCGCTTTGAGCGCCCGTCCCAACGACCTAGCCCAATATTGAGGATCAAAGCCGCAGGAGACAGGTTGCTTTTTGTTGATCCCCTCAGTAGACGAACACGAGGCCATCAAGAAGACGCAAAAATATATTAGAAGGTAAACCTTACCTCTCATCCGACCCCCGGTCAGGATTTAGGATACGTCGCTCTTCCTGTAACGAATTAAGCCTGCTCTGTCAACTCAAAACTGCCGCGAAAATAAAAATCACAATTGAAATTTTTTCGGTCAGTGGGTTTGATCAGGATGATACTAACGCGCAAAACCAAGGGGCGCAGGAGAAGCGCAACTAGCGGGCGCACACATTGGTGGAGGTGGGCAGGCTGGTGGTGGGCAAATTCTATATGTAGCAGGGCATGGTTCCGGTGGACATTTACATATAGTCATAGGCGCGGGCGGGGGCCCGACCAGATTTGTTGGGTAACATCTAATCGGTGGACATGGCGTACAGGGAGGTATAGTAGGCGGTCCGGCACAGGTCGGTGGGGCCGGTGGA
>JACWAG010000195.1 GCA_014874425.1 Syntrophaceae bacterium
GGTCGAATCCTTTTAAGTCCAGCCTCAACAGTAGCCAGCCGGATTTCCTGTACGGAATGAAATTTATGTTCCTTGAATACCTGGTTCAGATACGTTGAATAAATAACCCCATCATTTGTCGCAATCCCGAAAAGCGCCAGAAACCCGACCCACACAGCTACGCTAAGATCATATGGCTTCACATGAAAGAGATGGCGCATGTGAACGCCGAAGACATTGAAATCAAGGAACCAGGGTTGTGAATACAACCAGAGCATCAAAAACCCGCCGGACCAGGCCACAAAGATCCCGGAAAACACATTCAGAGAAGTTGGAACAGACCCGAACTGAAAATAGAGAATTAGGAAAACCAGCAGTAGAGTCATCGGTATCACAATCATCATGGTTTTTTCGGAGCGCACCTCGTTTTCATAGGAACCGGCGAATATGTACGATGTGTTGGGTGGTAATTTCAGCTCACCTGACGCTATTTTCTCTTTTAGATATTTGTCTGCGTCAACGACTGCGGTAACCTCTGCGACACCAGGTTTCTTATCGAATATGACATAGTTCACCGGAAATGCGTTTTCGCTCTTGATCACCATGGGGCCTCGAACATAGTTGATGGTCGCTAGCGAAATCAGGGGTATTTGTACCCCATTAGATCCTGATACCAGTACATTGCCCAGGGTATCCACCGAATCACGCAACTCTCTATCGTAACGTACTCTTACAGGATAACGCTCCCTCCCTTCCACTGTAGTGGTGATCTTACGACCGCCAATAGCGATTTCTATTACATCTTGAACGTCCTGGACGTTAACGCCATACCGGGCTGTAGCGGCGCGGTCAATGTCGATTTCCAGGTAAGGTGTGCCGATATTGCGGTCCGCAGCAACTGTAGACGCATCAATAGATGGAACTTCTTTTAGGAATTTCTGAATTTGAAGGCCTACCGAGTCCAACTCTTCTATGCTGTTTCCTCGGATTTTGACGCCCATTGTTGAACGCATTCCTGTTTGGAGCATAGCAATTCGGCCAGCTATCGGTTCAAGTTTGGGAGGCAATGTTGTTCCCGGCAGGTGGGCCACTTTTACGATTTCATTCCAGATATCGTCAGTAGACTGTATTTTCTTTCTCCATTGACGTACGGGCATTCCTGTCTTGGGGTCAAGGACCATTTGACCCGTGTTTGGATCGGTTTTGTACTGCGGAAGGAAGTTGACTGTTGTCTCGATCATGGAGATAGGCGCTGGATCCAAAGCGCTTTCTACTCGACCTATCTTGCCGGCCACTGACGCGACCTCGGGGATTGAATTGATGGCAAGGTTTTGTTTATGGATCACGTCAAGCGCTTCACCAATGGAAGCATGCGGCATAAGAGTGGGCATGTAGAGGAATGTGCCTTCTTCGAGACTCGGCATAAACTCTTTGCCCAAGCCGGGGAACAATCCTGAAAGGGCCTTCCATATTTTACTCGAACGTATCGGGCCTGTAAGGACTATTTCGGGGCGGCTTACTTCCGTCCCCATATTCATTCCCGGCATGCTGCTCATACCAGGATTTTTTTTCGCCGGCACTGCGGCCTCAGGCATGTTGTCCGCTTGGACAGATTGGGACGGATTGTCCCATCCGCCGATGCTCCCCGCAATTGTCGGAATAAACGAGAAGACGCGGTCGAAACCAAACCAGATCACCACTCCAAAAATAATTAGAGAAATTGGCGCAACAAGGAACAATGCCTTGTGGCCCAAGGTCCATGTCAGGGCTTGACGGTAATACCCCGTGAAAACTTTTCTAATTCCAAGGAGACCGAATATGATCACAGCGCAGAAAATGAGATTACGGATCAATCCTCTTTCAGGGCCCAAAGGGAGCCAGTGTTCTGTGAGCAACAGGATGACCAAAACCACCACAGCGATATTCAATATTGCGGGGACCCTATCCTTGATTGATTGGGACGCAAACAATGAGACAAATTTCACGCCTGTGATGAACAACACTCCCAAGCCGATGGACCAGGAAAGCGTATAACCTATCCACGCTCCGACAACCGCTGATAATCCGTAAACAGTTGCAAGGGTACCCCTTCGGAAATTCCTTTTTGTGAAAACCAGATGAGCGAGGGGTGGGATAATAGAGAGCGCCAAGACAAGCGAGGATACTATGGCGAAAGTCTTGGTGAGGGCAACCGGGGTAAAGAGCTTTCCTTCCGGTCCGGTTAGGGTAAAAACAGGGAGAAAAGCGATTACAGTAGTGGAGGCAGAAGTAATGACAGCGCCTCCCACTTCCGTGGCGGCTTCGTGGACAATCTTCAAACGACTCTTTTCAGGAGGGCTGTGTTCTATGTGCCTTAGGATATTTTCGCAAAGAATGATGCCCATGTCGACCATTACGCCGATGGCGATTGCAATACCGGACAGGGCCATGATATTGGCCTCTACCCCGGTAACCTTCATTATAAAGAAGGTCAACAGGACGGCCAGAGGCAGGATCAATGAGATTAGGGCCGCGCTGACGAGGTGGTTCACCATGACCACCACGATAATGATTGTTACGAGGATTTCCTCTGAAAGCGCTCTTTTGAGAGTATCAAGTGTTTCATAGATGAGCTGCGTGCGGTCGTAAAAAGGCACAATCTTGACTTGGGAAATTGTGCCATCTGCAAGGGTTTTCTTTGGAAGGCTTGAGGAAATCTCCTGGATTTTGGCTTTGACATTTTTGATTACTTGCAGTGAATTTTCGGCAAAGCGCACAACTACAACGCCGCCTACCGCTTCTGCGCCGGCCTTGTTAAGGGCCCCTTGCCGAAAGGCCGGCCCTTCGGTTACGGTACCCACGTCGCTGACGTAGAGGGGTACGTTTTCGTTTACCTTTACCACCGCTTTTTCGAGGTCATGAACCGACTTGATGAAGCCTAATCCACGGATCACATAATCTGAGTTGTTAAGTTCAATAGTTTTCGCTCCAACATCAAGGTTGGATCTCTGAACCGCGGTAAAAACGTCTAGCAGGGTTACCCCATTTGCTCTTAAAGCATTCGGATTGACGTCAACCTGGTATTCCTTGACATATCCCCCCACAGATGCGACTTCACTTACACCCCTTGCCGATTGCAGGAGATATCGGACATACCAATCCTGAGCGGTCCTAAGTTCATCCAGCCCGAATTCTCTGCCCTCAACCGTGTACCAAAAGACCTGTCCAACAGCAGTAGCGTCCGGCCCGAGAACAGGCTGAACTCCCAGAGGAAGTGACCCAGGTTGCAGCGAACTCAGCCGTTCCAATATCCGGGTTCGCGACCAATAGAATTCGATTTTATCTTCGAAAACTACATATATTGTCGAAAAACCGAAATATGAGTAACTCCTGATATCCTTGACCCCTGGAATACCGAACAGTGACACCGTCAGAGGATAGGTTATTTGGTCCTCTATATCCCTTGCTGAACGGCCTTCCCAAGTAGTGAATACAATTTGCTGGTTCTCGCCGATATCGGGGATGGCGTCCACAGGCACAGGGTTTCTGGGGAGGACGGGTATGTCCCAATCAAAGGGAGCTACCACCAGGCCTACAAGCACGACGGCGAGTATCACTATGAATACAAGCAGTTTTTGCTGTAGCCAAAAGCGCATCATTTTGGAAAAGAAGGTTGTCGCTACAATTTCATTCTCGGGATCGTCCATTGCCATCAGCGCACTCCCTTATCATGCCCTGCATGTGGATCGGAAACGGCTTCAGGAGTGGGCTTGGAAGAGTAAGCTGAGCCTTTGGTTTCAGGCTGGAAGGGATTCATCATGCTGGGTTCGCCGAGTATCTGAACGGAACTGTCGATCTGAAAATTGCCTTTGATGACGACATTTTCCCCTTCCTCCAGACCACGATAAATCACATATCCGTCTCCAGCTTTGGGGCCGAGTGTGACTTCTCTCTGCTCATAAGTAGGCTGATTCTGATTGGGAACATCAACATAAACCAGGGATCGAGTCCCGGTGTAGAGAACGGCGGTTTCAGGTATCACCAAAGGCAGTTTCGGATGGCTAGCCTCAGAATATCCGTATGCGCTTGCAGGTTGTAGAGGCTGTTTGCTCTCCGGGCAGGTCCCGGGCGCTGAACTGACTTCGTTTGGATGAAAGGGGCAGATATATTTCCCAACCCAGTCAGAGTTGATTACATTTCCTGCGTTGTCGACCTCGACTTGAACCACTGCATTGACAAACATGTGTGGTTTTAATTCAAGCTCGGGATTCGCCGCGTCAACCCTGACATTAACTGTGCGGGTGTTCATGTCAAGGACCGGATCTATGAAAATAACCTTTCCGCTATATGTTTTCCCAGGGACGGCGGCGGTCGTAAAAATTACATTTTGACCATACCTGATCCAGGGCATATTTTGTTCATAGGCGTCCAGTTGGACCCAAACGTGAGACAGGTCATTAATTATAAACATGTCCTGTCCCTCCTTGACAAACTGGCCCAGAATGGCGTTCTTTTTCATCACAATGCCGCTAATGGGAGCGCGTAATGTTATTTCAAGGTCTGGTTTTTTGCTTTCTCGAATACGTTTGACCTGCTCTTTTGTAAGCCCATATTGCATGAGCTTTTCTTCGGCGCCATGAATGATTCCCTCAGTGTCTCCGCTCTTGATACTCTCAAATAACTCAACCTGGCTTTTAATAAGTGTTGGGCTCCAGATGGTCACCATTGGATCGCCCTTTTTAACCTTGACACCCGTGAAATCTATGTAAACCTGATCCAGTCGACCTGCGATGCGGGCTGTAAGAGTGGCTACCCTGGTTTCAGCTTCGAAGACCATCCCCACCAACCGTAATCTTTTGAATGCCTTTTCTCTTTTGACAGGTGTCGTTTGCACTTCTGCAAGTATCTTCGCTTCCGGTGACATAACATAGCGAACAGGGCGCGGGGCGGCTGAAAGGGCCGGAGGAGTCATGTCCATGTTCGGGGACATCTCTCCGGAACTCATATTCATATCCATCGGAGGTTCACTTTTTGTTCCAGACCCGGTGGAGCTTTTGTCCGGATGAGACATAGTTTGGGGTCCTTCAGCCAGGATGGTTTCCGGACTCAGACTGTACAGGCAGGTGATGAAGCCCATAGCGAAAATCACAATTGTGATCAGCGATATTTTCCGAATTGGCCTCCCGACGGCTAAACTAGTCTCGTTCATGGATCGTTCCTCTTCTGCCCGCACCCAGTTACCATTCAGAATGATTTAACGCATAAATAGAGAGTTTTGTTCATGGGGCGGAAATCACTCCGATTCGACGCAAGAAACGCACATCAGTTGAACCATTACGGTTTAAA
>JACWAG010000196.1 GCA_014874425.1 Syntrophaceae bacterium
AGACAGGTAAGGATAGGGTTCGCCTCATACCTTTTGAACAGGCTGCGATAACAGTTATCAGGATTATATCTCATGTGTTGGACATCCTTAGTTTTTCGTCAGAATTCAAGCGGAAGCACAACCGTTTGTCCGGACGCAATGGATTGGCGAGCCAGTTCGTAAGCTTCATTGTACTGTTTTGCTACCAGGTCCCAGGAAACTACCTGATCAAGGTATTTTTTGAGGTTTTCTCCGAGCTTCAACCGGAGTTCTTCGTCACAGGCCATCCTGACAACCTGGTCCTTCAACATTTTCTTGGTGGTAAAAAGCAATCCACCTTTGCTCTCCAACGTCTGAGCGGTCAGTCCTTCCATGGGAGCTGTTGTAATATATGGCTTATTGAGCGCTATGATTCGTGCAAGCGTTCCGGATTGGGTTTCATCGGTCGAGGGCAAAACGATGAAGTCACAAACCGCCATAACTTTGTAATATATTTCTCCGCGTGGAATAAACTCGAAGTAGTGAGCGAGTCCTTTTTTTTCCAGTGCCGCTAGCTGCTCCAGGTAATTTTCGTAGTCCGTCAAGTGGTTCGGATCTCTCATGGATCCCGCCGCCAAAAGGTCCCATTCTTGGCCCGTTCGTTCCAGTATTTCCGCATGAATATCTTCCCACATGGAAGTCAGGATATCCCAACGCTTATTGGACTGTATCCATCCAACCATACCCACGAGACGATTACCCAAGTATGGGATCTGGTCCAGAACCAACTCTTCCTTGAGGACTGGAACGTCCTTGATGGCCCAGCGTCGATCAGGCCTAGCCCCGTGAGGGACCACCATGACGTTTCTAGGGGTTCGCCAGCCTTGTCCTACGAAATTCCAGTCAAGGCGCCATTTTTGATAATGGCACTTGAATAGCACTACCCTTGCCCGTTCACACATCTGGTAGATGAAATTGGCCTCAAAACTCGTCAACCTACCGTGGACGGTATGCGGTTCGACAATGGTGGGAAATTCATTGATTGCGTCAAGCAAATCCAGGAACCCTTCGTTTCCATCTCCATGGCCTCTAGAGTCATAATACTCGTACAGCCCGTATTCATGTTCTAGATGGACTGCGTAAGGGCGCAGTCTGTGCACTTTTATGGCCACGGTCTTCCACCAGTCCCTCTTAGACATGTCAATGATAGGAAATACACCTTCTCCCTGACCGTCTGTGTGACTTATTACCAGCACTTCCCTGCCTGGATTGGCCTTCTGGATAAATTCCCTGGCTTCCTCGGCAAAAGTCGCGATTCCACACAGGCGTGGAGGATAGCTGGAAATTATGACTATTGGGCCTGAATCACTCATCGAAAATCCTTTTCTTTACGTCAAAGGCGCCTTAATTCGCCCAGGCGTAAGTGAATACTTGGTTGGTTTTACCCGGGACGTCGTATGCCGGTTACAGCTAACTTATCCGTTCACGGGGCTTTTACATCAACGAATCCTCTTTTGCAACCGGCAAAGATCGTGAACATTCGTCAGAACAGGCAAGTTACCCGTTTGGGCGCGCATCAGTATAAGAGGAGAAAATACCGACAGCTCTGAAGCTCCAGAAATAGCTGGATACAAACCTTCACCATATGAATCAACAAGACAGCGTGAAGATGATTCGGTTCTATTTGTGAGGCAGGATTCTTTGCGCCTTGAGTTCCGAAAGACCGAGAACTGCAAGAATGTAGCACACAACCGATTCTGCGCCTTGGTTGGCGCTGATTCCGCTGGAGTCGATCCCGTCGGCCACCGAACCGTCAGCAAAATCATAGAGAGCGGTATTCAGCCTGTTTCGCCCGAGGAACCATTCAAAAGCAAGCCTGGCGAATTCCAGGTACTTGTAGTTATTCGTTATCTCTGAAGCCGCAACGTAGGCTTCCACGAGATAGCCTGCATCTATGGGTTGTTGTCCAAAGAGCGCCTTCTCCCCACCTTTGGGGTACCAACCTTCATTGCCGACAAGATCAAAATAGACACCATTCATTTGCTTCTTCGTCAGGAAGTCAAGCGATTGCAGTGCGACGTTCAGGTATTCATCACTTTGGGTCACCTGGTAAGCACGTAGCAATGCCTCTGGGATTTTAGCGTTTCCATAGGCCAACACGTCCTCGAACCACTCCCAGTCCGCTGTCCTGTTTTCTTTGTAAAGGCTAACCAGATCATCAGCCAACAGAATGAGAAGACGCTTGAATTGACTTGCTCCTTCAAATTTTTGCAAGAGATGGTACATACCTATAATGGCATAGGCCTTGGCCCTCGGCGATTCAAGTTCGAGTATTCTCGGAGCGGCCTTTGCCATCATGTTTTGGGCCAGGGCCCGAATTTGCGCTTTTGTCCCCCACCTGACAACGGTCCCGAGGCCCCAAAGGACCCGGCCCAACGTATCTTCGCTCCCTTGGTTATCCATGAATCTTCGATCATAGGACATGAAATTGTGAAAATGGCCTGTTTCCGTCTGAGAGTGATTCAGAAAGCTAATATAAGTTCGAATTAAAGGAAGAATCTGTTCGTCTTTCTGCTGATTATAACAAGTCATTAACGCAGCGAGTCCCCGACCGACATCATCAGCGCTGTACCCATGATCGCGATTCGGTATACCGAAGCTCGCATGTTGCAACAAACCAACGTCGTCGGATAAAGATATCAAATGGTCGAGGTTGATATCTGGGAGGGTAATCAAGGGAAGCATCTTTTGCTTCCAGGAAGATATCACCTCCAAGTCCTTCCGTTCGCCGAGCATTTGTAAAAACATTTCCACGTAATGACGGCCCACCTCCCGCCACACCATTGTGCGCCCGTACTCGTAAGCCGCCTTACGAATTCTATTCCGCCGCAAGGAATCTCCGATCAAGTCGTTCAGGGCGTTGGCCATACCCGTCACGTCGCTGAAATCTACCAACACTCCCCGTGAATCCGAGAGCAATTCTTCCGCATACCAATAGGGCGTAGACACTACAGCCTTGCCCATGCCCACAGCGTAAGCGAGCGTTCCAGAAGTTATTTGTTCTTTTGCCAAATACGGAGTTAAATAAACATCACAACAAGACATATATTCAGTTAATTCCTGCAAATCAACGAACCTGTTCTGGAACACCACATTGTCCGCTATCTTCAGGTCAATGGCTTTTCGTTCAAGTGATAAGCGGTATTGCTCGCCATGAATCTTCTTAACTTCAGGATGTGTTGCGCCAAGAATGATGTAGACAGTGTTCGGGTATTTCTCCACAACAGAGGGTAGGGCTTCCAGTGCCGTTTCTATACCCTTATTGGGACTGATCAACCCAAAAGTAAGAAGAACTGTCAGGCCTTCCACATTGAACTGTTCCTTATAGAAATTAGAATCAACAAAAGGAACGTCAGGAACACCATGATGTATTATTGAGATCTTGTCTTGGGGAACGCCGTATATCTCATGGAGCATCCTGGCCCCCCTTTGACTCATGGTGACAAGTCGCTGGGAGTAGTTTATGACGTCCTCTAAGGCTTCCAGGTAATCGCTGGGAGGATTTTCCAAGATCGTGTGCAGGGTCGTTATTACTGGCTTTTTCAAATGAGACAGCAACACTGAAAGGTACTTACCGGCGTCGCCCCCGTAGATTCCAAATTCGTGCTGCAGGCTCACTATCTGTGCCGATGAACCGTTAAGGTATTCCGCCGCGCGAGCGTAATCACGAATTACGTTCTTGCGGATCTCAAACGTAACCTCAGGTGGGTAATTGTACCCTCCAGTTCGATCAGTAATGGCAACGACGCGATACTGTTTGTCTCCCATTTCCTGTGCGATGGAAGTGCTCAGGTCGTTGGTGAATGTCGCAATTCCGCACGTCTTTGGCACGAATGTCCCGATGTAAACTACGTCGAGATCTGATACCAATATAGGCTTTTCCAGTTTAACTCTTCTCACGCCTGCACCTGCATATTCTGATCGCTTGCTTGGAATGCCTTGCCGATCCATGATTCAATTCATTAATTAAGTGGTCCTGGCCAGCGTCTATGACCTGACGATGGGGTACTTCTCGAACATTGGACAGTTTTTGTCAAGCCCAGTCCAGCGGCGCCCAAATAACAACCACAAATTTTCAGAAGTTCATTCGTCAGTTGTTTTTCATGGAGATTGAGGGCTGGCTAGGCTGGCTCACTTCAAAGAAAAGGAGTATCCTGAGATGAAAATTAGTCTCGGAAGCGCAGGAATGGCTCTAAGGTTGGGTGTGAATTCACTCAAGGAAGGCAAATCATCATGAAAAAGATCGGAATTATTTTCGGCGGAGGAATCCTTGTGGTCATCGTGTCCTTCGGGTGGTGGGTTTTAAGCCGCCCGGAACGTGGCGCCACCGGCTCGGTCAGTACACATTTCCGCTGGCTTGGTCCCAACGACAAGATTGTGGTGGACGGTTTCGACGACCCGAAAGTCCAGGGCGTCGCCTGTCACATCGCCCGTGCGGAAACGGGAGGGGTAAAGGGCGAATTGGGACTGGCGGAGGACACGAGTGACGCGAGCATAGCTTGTCGTCAGGTTGGCCCGATTAAGATCGTCGGCGAACTCAAGGACGGCGAGAGCGTCTTCGACGAGCACCGTAGCCTCGTGTTCAAGAGGCTTCATGTCGTACGGTTCTTCGATCGTAAGCGCAACGTTCTGGTTTACGTGGCGTACAGCGATCGGGTTATCGAGGGTAGCCCAAAGAACAGCATCAGCACGGTTCCGATAATGAAGTGGCCCGCGCCATAGATTCGAGTTGCTCCGTCTGGTCAGTCTCAGATGGTTTGAAGTGGATGAACTAACAAAGGCCATGTGTTTGTTTTCAGTCTTTCATAAATTCAGGCTGATTTTACCTTTTTGGCGCCATGGTCCTTAATTCCACGAATCAGTGATTCTGAGTATTTTTTTCTAAAAGCTAAGACAAGAGGATCAGTTCTAGCTGTTGAATTGAGAAAATCGACATAGGATTCAAATTCTTCTTTCCTGCTCTCATATTCCTGCATCAGTTTTGCCTGAGCC
>JACWAG010000002.1 GCA_014874425.1 Syntrophaceae bacterium
GTCCCACGCCTCACCGGAATAGTTACGGATTCCAGAATGGAACCCATGTGGGTAGTCACTGAGCATGGTATGACCAATCTCAAAGGTAAAACCAATTCCCAGCGAGCGCTTGCTCTTATTGAACTTGCCGCTCCGCAATTTAGACAGGACCTGTTGGATCAAGCTAAAAAAATCGGATTGATCCGCTAATTTGAAGCATGATATAGTTTTATACGGGGTAAACTGTCTTTAAAATGTTCGGGAGAGGAGTAGTTGAAATGCGGTTGCAAAGCGGTGTGACTGGCTTTGTAGCGTTTGTAGCGGCCGTGACGTTTGCGTTGGTCGTGTGTTCTTCAACGCCCACGGTTGCCCAGCAAAAGAAACCAAACTTCATCATGATCATGACCGACGATGTCGGATGGGGTGATTTGGGATGCTATGGAGGTGGTGAGAACCGTGGTTGCCCAACCCCGAACCTGGACCGTATAGCATCAGAGGGAATGCGCTTCACAAATTATTATGGGCAGGCAAGTTGTACCGCTGGTCGGGCTTCATTCATTACAGGCCGGATCCCGATAAGGACGGCTCTCTCTACAGTATTGGCTCCAGGTGACCTCAACGGTCTGAAAAAAGAGGACCCCACTATAGCCGAAGCTCTGAAAAAACTGGGTTATCAGACAGCTATGTGGGGTAAATGGCATCTGGGGGACACTCCCGATACTTTTCCGACGGCGCATGGTTTCGATGAGATGTATTACATGTTGCCATACTACGCGGGCGTTTACGCATACGACTATTTACCCTTGCAACCCGATTTTCCGATACACAACAAAAAATTTATGGAGGCATGGAGCAAGGTCGACCTTAGCCAATGGGAAGGAAAAGCCGGAGAACCTCCCAAAGTCGTCAAGAAGAAGTTTGGCTATGAGGACCTTGCTACTGTTGATGACATCATTCGAGAGGATGCCGTCCAATACATAAAGAAGCACGCCAAGGACGACAAACCTTTCTTTATGTACCTCTGTTTCATGAAGGTGCACAATCCTAATAATCCTTCACCACGCTTCAAGGGAAAATCTCCAGGCGGCGGCCGCTATCTGGACGCCTTGATGGAGTTGGATGATAATTCCGGTCAAATAATGCAGGCTGTACGTGACGCCGGCATCGGTGAAAATACCCTGGTTGTGTGGACTACCGATAATGGGGCATGGGTCGACGCCTGGCCCGACGCCGGTTACACTCCTTTCCGCGGCATGAAGGGAAGCTCCTATGAGGGAGGTTACCGAGTGCCGGCGATGGCATGGTGGCCGGGACATATTAAACCCGGAACGGTGGCCAATGAAATCATGTGCCATATGGACTGGTGGCCCACTATTGTCAAACTGGCCGGTGGGATCCCTCCTACTCGTATTTTTAAAGACAACAGCGGCAAGGACATTATCTTTGATGGGGTTGAAAACACAGACTATCTCTTCGGGAAAGGGCCATCCAACCGAGACCATTTTTTCTATGTGACAGATTTGGCGTTTGGTGGATTGCGAGTAACCAACTTCAAACTTCTTTTTACAGCCAAGGACACCTGGCTTGGGCCAGATTTAAACCTGGCGTTTCCCGCGCTTTATAATCTTTGGTGGGACCCGGGCGAACAGTATGACGCTGTTTTCAATGGGGCCGCTCCGACGCGTGGTGATTTGAAGACATCTCCCGGCAGGTATACGGGAGAAGACCATGGTTGGATAGTCGAATTGGCTCAACCGTATTTCGAGCAATTCTTTGGAGAGCTTCTGACATGTCCTAATCGGCCCACATTACCAACAGCCGGCTCTACAAGTCAGTTAGTAAACCAGTTTAATAACCCACCTGGCTTGAGACGCCTCTTTTTGCTTCTGGAACCTTCGTCCCAGCCAGAAAAATCGCCCCAACAACCGGCAAAGACGAAATAGACTCGTCTGAGCAATATTTACTCCTGCGTGGCGAGGTTTTTCCCTCAATACGCAGGAGTCATCTCTGAAATCAAACTGGCAGGGGGACTAACAATGATTTCCTTTTCGCATGGCCGTGTGTCTACTGCCTATTCAATTAAAAACAATTTTTCGAAAAAAATTTGTTCGCATAACAGACTCGTTCTCCGTTCACTGCTTCTTCTGGGGGCTGCGATCTGTGCTCTCGCTCTGAGCATAGTCCAATGTTGCGCTCAAACGGATCCACTTCCATCATGGAACGAAGGACCATCCAAGCAGGCGATCATTCGGTTCGTGCAGGCCACAACTGACAAGTCCGCTCCCAATTATGTTGCTCCCGAAGATCGCATTGCCACTTTTGATCAGGACGGCACGACTTGGGTGGAGCATCCAATTTATACACAGGTTATGTTCGCATTGGATCAAGTACTGGAGCATGCGTCGAAGCATCCGGAATGGAAAGAGAAGATGCCATTCAAGGCGGTAATCTCGCACGATCGGGCTGTGATGGAGAAGTTCACGACAAAAGATCTCGAACAAATAGTCTTTGCGACACACACGGGTATGACCACTGATGTGTTTCAGGTTGCGGTTAAGGAATGGATCGCAAAAGCTAAGGACCCTCGCTGGAAACGCCCATATACCGACCTTGTTTATGAGCCAATGCTGGAGGTAATGCGCTACCTGCGGGATAATGGCTACAAAACATACATTGTGACAGGTGGGGGTCAAGATTTTGTTCGTGCTTATTCGGAGCAGGTTTATGGCATCTCTCTTGAACAGGTGATCGGTTCGGCGGTCGAAACCCTGTTTAGCTACGCAAAAGACGGGAAGGGCATCCTGATGCGATCGCCGAAACTCCTGTTGAACGACAATTTCTCTGGAAAACCCGAGAATATCTATCTTTTCACAGGCCGTCATCCGCAGGCGGCGTTTGGTAACTCAACTGGCGACCGACAAATGCTTGAGTATACTCAGGGAAGTGGGAAGGCGGCATTGATGATGCTGGTGCTCCACGATGACGCCGAGCGCGAGTACGCGTATGGTCCAGCCGAAGGATTGCCACAGACCAAAGTTGGCGCCTTCACCCAGGAGTTGTATGATGAAGCGAAGACCAAGGAATGGTTTGTCATCAGTATGAAAAAAGATTGGAAGATCATTTTCCCGTTTGAGAAGAAGTAAATCATCAATTGAGGAGGGACATTTTATGACGAGGCGAACTGTATTATTTTGCGTGTGTATAATCAGCCTGGCCCTAATAGGTTCCTTTAGCGTCGCTCAGGGTTGTATGTGGTTCACCCTCGGGGCTAAAGATGGTTCGGTCGTTGTAGGGAGGACGATGGAGTTTGGAGTTCCATTGAAATGGCAAATCGTCGTGGCGCCACGTAACATGGGTTTCCAGAGCCAAGCCCCCAACGGAGAACCCGGGATAAGCTGGAAAACCAAATATGGTTATGTTGGGTATTATGGGGCTGGGCCGGAAGGCGCTGTAGCTGACGGGATTAATGAAGCCGGCCTTACCATTGGGGCCCTGTGGTTCGAACATAACACCACGTATCAGGAAGTAAAGCCCGGCAAAGAGTCCAAAGCCCTCAACCTTGTACTGATAGGGCCATGGATTCTAGGAAATTTTGCCACTGTTGAGGAAGTCAGGAAAGAAGTTCAAAACGTAGTAATTTACGGAGCTATCGTTGAGGAATTGAACATGGTTCCACCTGTGCATCTCGCTGTCTCGGACGCCACCGGGAAAACCATTGTGTTGGAATTTGAGCATGGACAGCTTCACGTATACGACGACTATATTGGGATATTAACAAATGCCCCTAATTTCCCGTGGCACATGACGAATTTACGCCAATACGTTGGGATGAACAACTCAAACCCAACAGGTGGTGTCCTGGATTCTCTGAAGCTTGTCCCGACTGGTCACGGCGCAGGAATGTTCGGAGTTCCAGGGGACATGACTCCACCAAGTCGATTTGTGAGGCTCGCAATTGTAGTAAAATCCGCTGAGCGACAACCCAATGTCGACAAGACCCTAAACCTCGCCCAACACATTGTGAATTCCTTCGATATTTCCAAAGGTCTGGTTGTAGAAAAGGGAGCGGACGGAAAAATAACCGCAGCGGAGACCACCCAGTTCGCGACATTCAAAGATCTCACCAACAAGGTGATGTATCAACGGACTTATGAGA